>JANPDX010000545.1:0-9067 GCA_031431695.1 Dehalococcoidia bacterium | reverse complement strand
CCTGGCCACCGAGGACCGTGTCTTCGACCACGTAGCGGGACATGTGGTGGAGCGGAGAGGTCCAGCGGCAAATTTCCTCCACGGCGGAATCAATCAGGGACATGTCGCCGATGAGCTTCGCCTTCTGTTCCGGGTTTTCGCAAAGGACGCGAAGGCCGCCCGAGATGGCGTTTCGGGTGGTCTCGTTACCGGCCAGGATGAGGAGGAAGCAGAAGGCGAGGATGTCGCGTTCGGTGAGTTTTTCGCCATCGACTTCCGCTTCGAGAAGGATGGATACAAGGTCGCCCTCACGCGGGTTCGCGCGGCGGTCCGCGAGGACTTCGGCGAAGAACGCAATCATTTTCATTCGACCCATCATGCCCGTCTGGCGGGCAGCTTCGGCCGAGCCACGCTGCTCTTCAGGGACTTCGGTCTGGTATTCGGGGTCGCTTGAGCCGAGGACACTGTTCGTGAGTTCGAACATCATCGGCCAGTGTTCCTTTTCCAGGCCGGCCATACTGCAGATGACCGCGAGCGGGAGTTGGGCGGCAACGTCGGTAACGAAGTCGCACGAACCCTTTTTCGCGACTTCGTCGAGGATCTCGTTCGTGGTCTGGCGGATGTTGGCTTCCATGGCGTTAACGGCGCGAGGCGTGAAGCCCTTGTTCACGAGGCGGCGCATCTTCACATGGCGGGGCGGATCCATGGTGATGATGGAAACGTTGCCCTCGGCGGCGGCCGCCTGTGCCTCGCCACCGGCTTCGGCGATAAGCTTCTCGAGGAATTCGGGGCGAAGCCCTGGGCCGGCGATGCCACGGCTGGAGACGAATATCTCCGGATGCCGGGAAACCTCGAGAATGTCCCTGTAGCGGGTGATGGACCAGAACCCGTTCGTGCGCTCATCGCCCTCGTTCCAATGGACGGGCGCTTCCCTGCGCAACATGCGCAGGATTTCGTGGGCTTCTTCGCGCTGGAAGACGCCGAGGCTGTTGAGGTTCACCTGGTCGAGTTGTATTGCGGCGGTCATCGTGCGGCTCCAATGGATAACGTAGGGACAGAAGAGCTACGATACCGTAGCGTAGTGGAACGTGTCGAGAGGTTCCTGAGATGGTGGTTTCCCCGGCAGCCCTGGTCGATGCGGCGGTCATCGACCCACGCATAGTGCGTTCGCGCGCGGCGATCCTTCGCGCTACCGCTAACCTGCTCATCGAATCGGGTTCCGCTGGCGTGACGATTGAAGGGATAGCAGAGCGTTCCGGCGTGGCGAAAACCACCATCTATCGCCACTGGAAGAGCCGTTCGCAACTGGTGTTCGACGCCTTCGAAAGCCTTCTCCATCCAGTCGCCGCCTACACCCAGACCGGGACGCTGCGCCAGCAACTGGAAGCCGTACTTTCGCAATTGAGCCGCGGTGTGACCGTTTCGGAGTGGGCTCCAGCGATTTCGGCACTGATAGAAGCGGGGGATCGGGACCCGGAACTTCGGCAGCTGGTGCATGACTTCTTGTTCGTTCGCATGGAACACGGGCGCGATGCGTTACGGGCCGCCATCCGGGGGGGTGAGCTGCGGGCCGACATCGATGTCGATGTGGCCGTCGGCGTCCTTGTTGGCCCGATCTTCTACCGGCGGCTGGTGAGCCGGGAGCCCTTGAACGACAGTGTGGTGGCGGAAATCGTCGACCAGTTCCTGCGCGACTCGAAGCCGTAGCCTCGTGGGCGAGTTGTATGTAATTGCGTTCATGCCTCGCGAATCAAAACCCCCGATGGGCTACCAGGCCGTTCGTAGGTAGCTCGGGGCCGTTTGCTCTGGCGCCGGGCGAGCGCGCGCTTCCGCACGCGCCTCTGACTTCCGCCGCGGTGCGTGTGGTGTTCGTTCGTGCGCCTTCTCAGGGACGGATTAGCTCAGTTTTTCGAAGAAACGCACCATCACGGCCAGGAACTCGTCCGGGTGAGCGGTCCAGTAGCCGGGTTCCGGCGCGACGATCAATTCGCAGTTCGGGATGGTTTCGGCCAGGAGCTTGGCGGCGCGCACCGGATGGAGGCCGTCTCCCTCGTGCGCGAGGACGATAGTCGGCGCGGTGATGCGGCGGTAGTCGTCCGGGTGGTGGAACGGCGACTGGACGAGGCCGCGGATGGCGTACATGAGGGTCAATGGGTTCTGGGAGCGCAGCCAATTGGCGCGATCCTCGGCTTCTTCCGGCGTGGCCGCGAAGCCGGGCATGTTCTTCGCGAAGGCGATGGTCTGTTCGATGCCGGTCGCCTGGATAGCCATTGAAAGCATATCGAGGAAGGCGATGGCGTTCTTCTCATCGGGCCGCTGGAACTCGGGCCCTCCAAGCGGCGGCGGCATCAGGATCGCGAGCGCCCTCACCCGCTCGGGTTGTTCGACTGCCATCCAGAGGGCCGTTGCCGCTCCCATGCTCGCCCCGCCGATGATGGCCGATTCTTCGCCCGCATGGTCGATAAACGCCGACATGTCCTGGCCGAGCGTTTCCCAGGTGTATTCAGCGTGGTCTTCAGGGCCGGCGGATTGGCCGTGGCCGCGCGCATCGTAGGTGAGCAGACGGACACGAGCGTGGACTCCGTCGAGGTCGATGCCGGGCGGCGTGACCTGCTCGATATTGCCCATGAGGCCATGGGCGAAGACGACAAGCGGGCCCTCGCCCTCGATCCGGTAGCGAAGCCGGTGACCGTTGATCTCGGCGAATTCGAACATACGAGCCAGTGTAGAGGACGCAGACGGTTGGACTGAGTAACGTGTCCTGTCATGACAGAGCCATTGGAACCTTCGCCGCAAGAGGCGAACACAAACTGGGTGCGCCAGGTGAATGTGCGCCCCACCGACTACGACAATTTTCGCGGCGACGTGGACCAGGAAGAGGGTCGGCTCTTCGGCGGGCTTGTCCTTGCCCAATCGCTGGTGGCGGCGGGCCGCACCGTGAGCTTCGGGGACATCCACTCGATGCACGCGTACTTTCTCCGCGCGGGGCAATCGAAAGAGCCGATCGACTATTCGGTTGAACGGGTGCGCGAGGGGCGCAACTTCCTCACGCGGCGGGTAACCGCGCACCAGGCCGGGCACACCATTTTCGAGACGTCGGTCAGTTTCGTGGCGAGCGAAGACGGGATTTCGCACCAGGAACCGATGCCCGAAGCGCCCGACCCCGAGCAGTGCGAGGAATGGTGGAAGACCATCGCGATGCCGCGCATGGCGGTCACCGACAACCCCATGGCGCAGCGCATGAACCGGCGCTGGAACAACCCGATTGACCTTCGCGGCGCAAGTAAGCCGACCCGTGAGGACGACGGGACGGGCCGCCTGCCGCAGCGCATGGTGTGGGGCCGAATGACGGGGACGCTCCCGGAGGATCCGATCTTGCACGCGGCCGCGCTCGTTTATTTGAGTGACAGCGGGCTGATCGCGACAGTCGCGCACCACTACGGTGTGTGGATGCCGGGTGGCGCGACCGCGAGCCTGGACCACGCGATGTGGTTCCACCGCCCGCCCCGCTTCGACGATTGGATCCTCTACGCCAGCGAGAGCCCGGCCGCCCATTCGGCGCGCGGACTGATGTTCGCCGGGATGTACAACCGCAAGGGCGAACGCGTCGCCAGCGTTGCGCAGGAAGGTTTGTTTAGAAAACCGAAGTAGGGCGGCAGGGTCTGTACAAGAATCCCGGCCGATGTGTACTGTTCGGCTACTTCCCGGGCTGGAGAAACTGCCCGAGGGGCGGAGGCCGGGATGGCAGATTCAACTTTCGGCACGTTGCTTGCGGAATTCCGGCGGGGGCGCGAGTTCACCCAGGGGGAGGTCGCGGCCAGCTCAGGCCTTTCCGTCTCCGCCGTCCAATCGTACGAACAGGGCCGTCGCGTCCCGGACGCGAACGCCGTTGAAAAGCTGAGCGCAACGTTCGGGCTGAACGGCGAGCAGGACGCGGCACTACGCCGTGCCGTCGGCCTTCGGCCAAAGGTGAATGGCTTGAAGGCGGCCATGTTCAAGGCGCGAGGGGCGCCAAGCACGGTTTGGGACGAAGTCCAGGGCTGTGAGTGGGTCTCGTTGGTTACGAACGAGCGGCGAGAAATCGTGGCCTGGAACAGGCTCGCCAACCAGACGAGCGAACTGGACCTTGCGGCACTCTCACAGTTTCAGCGAAGCACGTTGCGAATGGCAGCGACCGACCACTACGACCGCCATCTGACGAACTGGAAGGCGCTTATCGGCAGCCTGATCAGTAACCTCAAACACGACGGTGGGGATATTTCGAATGGGCCGCCGCCCCAATATCTGCAAGACGTACTCGAGAGCATCGCCAGGGACGACGCGCGGTTCATTCCCACCATCTTCCAGCTTTTCCTGGAAGCGCCGCCATGGCGGGAAGAAGCACGGAACGCGCACGCCATCGAGTGGCGGCTCGATGACGGGACCGAGCTTTCGTTCCATGGGGTGTTTGGCGAGTGGAGCAACTATGACGGGCTATGGGCGTTCGACTGGCATGCGGCAAACGGCCAAACGGCTGCGTGGGTGCAGTCTGCGCTGGCGAACGATGCGGCGGATGTAACACCGCCGGCACTGCTCTCGTTTGCGGAACAACTGGCGCAGACCAGGTCCGACGCGCAGCTGTCGCGGCGGGAACTGGGCGAGCGTTCGGGCATCTCCGTGGCGAGCATCGCGGCGTACGAACGCGGTTTACGCGCGCCATCGCGGATGGCGATGCTGGCTCTCTGCCGGACGCTCACGCTGGACGGCTACCGGACGAACCGGTTCATGCGAGAGGCGGGGTTCGAGGAGGAGCCGAGTGACTTCGCGCGCTGGATGTCGGGCGAGCAGCCGATCTCGGTGTATCGAGGCAAGGACGCGGTGTTCGCGAACAGCCAGTCGGCGATTTTCGGCCACGCTGACACGTTAGCGTGGCCATGCGCGGTCCTTGATGCGGCGTGTCATATCGTCCATCTGAACCCACTGGCGCGGCGGCTGGTTAACCCGGCCCAATGGAAGCCCATCCCGGGCCGCCCGGGCCTTCACCTGATGCAGGTGATGGTGAGCCAGCAGTTTCGTGAACAGGTTGGCAACTGGGCCGAGGTGGCGGGCGTGGTCCTCCCCGGCAGACTGGAGGTTCAGGTGCGCGACAACCCGGGTGGGACGTCAGCTTCGGGAGTGCGGGCCGTGGCGGAGTACCTCCGCAAATCCGAACCCGATGGCCTGGCGCAGTTGTTTGACGTCTGGTCGAACTCCGCGGGTTTCGATAGCCTGAGGCGGCCGGCGGTGCGGTTCGAATGGCGGACGGAGAACGGCGACGAACTCACGTTCAACTGTGTGTTCAGCGGCTGGAACGCGCTCGACCCGTACAAGGCGATGGACCTGTTCCCGGCCGATGCCGCGACGTTCGCATGGCTCGAACGCGGCTAACTCGTACACCTGTATGCGATTTGGGGTGGATTTAGTGGGTGAAGAACTGGCAGTGTTCACCCGTGGCCGCTGAGCGGTTTGGGCCCGCCAAAAGTGGCCCGGGCATGGGCGGTCAGCCCGGGCTTTCCCATTGTTCTCGGGCCTACTCCCAGGTCGGCATCGCGCCCACCGTGACCGGCCGGGCTTCGCTGGTTCTGGTGTCGAGCAGCCAGGTGAGCTGGAAGCCGCGTTTGTCATCTACGTTTTCGTAGGTGGTGAAGCTGACGAGCGACGGGGCGACTTTGCGAATGTCGCTGACGGTGAAGAAGGGGATGAGGCGGCGGCCAGTGCCGTCGATTCGGCTGATAGTGATGCCGTTGCCGCCCTTTTCGGCGTAGGACTCGTGCCATATGACAGTGTTCGCATCGAGCCAGGCCGTGAGGCTGCCGATCGACCCGCCGCCTCCGCATCTGCCGCCAACCAGGATCTGCGTGGCGCGCGCAACTTTCGAGAACGCGCCCGTCCTCAAGTCAACGATGACGATCGCGCCCTGGAAGGGGCTGGAAAGCAGCCGGGCGCCGTCCTCTGAAATGGAGACCTCGCCCCACGCTATCTCAGAGCCGGGCGCTTGCTTCGCTACCAGTTCCTTCTGCCTGCCATCGAGCCAGACCTGGATGAGGGCGCCTTCATCGACGACGTAGAGCGACTGGCCGTCCGGGGCCCAGGTGGTGCTCCACCAGGAGTTTTGCTTGCTGGTCAGTTCGTGGACGATGCCTTCGCGCGGGTCGATCCAGCCAGTGGTCCACGTGCATTGTTGCGGACAGTTGGTGTTGATTCGGACGAGCAGCCGGTTCGTGGTGCTCCAGGACGAGATCCAGACCTGCGGGTACTTTGTCTCAGTGTTGTCTTTCATGTTCCGGATGGTGAGCGTCGGGATGTAGCGCTCTTCGGCGCCGTAGGCTGCCCATTTACCATCGGGCGAAACCGCGGCCGCGATGGAGCCGATGCCGCCCTGCTGAGATGGGAGCGACGGGAGGCTGGTGACTACGCCAGCCTTCGAGATTCGAGCCATACGGGTTGAGTCACCGATGTTGTCGCCGACGACAACCGAAGTGAACGGTCCGAAACCAGTGACGGCGCCGGGTGCCGGCTTCACGTACTGGCTCGCGACCCAGCCTTCGCCGAGCGCGTAGCGCCACCTGTGCCCATCGACTTCCTTCTCCTCGCCGTACAGCCAGAGCAGAAATCCTTCCGGGACGCAGGTTCGCGGGTCGGATTGGAAGGTGGTGCCGGGGACGGGCCGGACGTTAAGGCAGTCACCGTCGCCGGTGAGGACGCGGTAGGGCTCGGCGCTGATAGGCCCGAACGGGACAGCAGGCGGGAGGTCTGGAGGTCTCTGTGGCTCCTTGAGAGAAGGAATAGGCGAGGGTGTGGCCGTCGGGGCAGTAGTTGCGGTGGCGGATGGCGTTGGCTTCGGGGAACCCTCGGCGTGGCTGCCGGTCGCGGCAAGGCCAAGCACCCCGAGCAGGGCGGCTGCGACGACGGTGGCTGTGCCGCCGAGAACGATTCGTTTGCGAGCTCGCGTTGCCATGGTGCCTGCCTCCGCCGGTGCTTGCCTTGAAGACTGCGCAAGTACCTGTGCCTTACAGGACGCGGAAGGCGGCGGGAAAGTTCCCGAGGGGGTCAGATCACTTCAAGGTAACTCACCATTCCGGCCTGACCGCGATGCTCCGCCACTCTAACCAGACCTCGAAGTTGGTAGCCAACGTCGTTCGTCCGTCGCCCGAGCAAAACGATCCCGGCGTGCGGAGAAGCGATTTGCAGCCATTCGGAGTGGATGCGAAGATAGTCGCGCCGATTGAAGCTGTAAAGAACCCGTCCAGGGGCCGCTGCGTGCCCCAACCGCTGGTGATCCGTAGCGCCCTCGTTTGCCCACTTGCTCCGCGGTCTCAACGTCAAAGCCATGGGACCGGAGCGCAGTGACGAGGTCGTCGGCCATCGCGTCCTCATCGAGGTAGATCCGCATCACCGGAGTGGCTTCATACCTGGACCATGGCCGGACGGGTAGTCTCGCTGGAACTGAGCTATTTCGCGCGCTTCGTCGGCGATGTCTTCGTCAACCGCGGCTTTGTTCGCCATGTAGTACGTGATGGCGGCATAGACGCCCTTGAGATCGACCGTCGGAAACTGCCCAACAATTTCGTCGACAGGCAGACCATCGTTGAAGCACTCAGCGATATGTTTCACCGAGATGCGTGTGCCTGCAACGCGTGGAGAGCCGCCCAGTACACCCGGGGTCGAAACGATAAGCTGTCCGATATCAACGGGTGTGAGTGCGACCATAAACCCACTCTACCATCTTCCGATTTCATTGGAACTTGTGCGGCCATAGGCGGTTGCCAACCAGCCGAGCGCGAGCTTCCGCTCGCGCCTCTGACCTCGCTGCCTCAGTCAGTCAGGGCGGAGTAGATGATGGCCCGGAGTTCACGCCGGATGTTGTACTGGGACGACAGCATCAGCTGCGTCATGAAGACCACCACGAGCGTTCCTCCCTGAGCCCTGGTCCGATCCCCGCAACTCCATCCCGCCAACCAACCCCGCCGATGCGGAAGCCCTACCGCCTACCGGGTGCCAACAAGCCCTTCCGCCTCGCACTGAGAACCCGCAACGCTGTCCAAATGTATACCGGCCAATGCATTCACCCCGGGCGAACAAAGCAACGACGTCTCGTGTCATTCGAAAATCACATGGGCAACACAGAGAACGATACGAACTCCACCTCTTACCACCTGTTAACAGGTGAAAATAAAACGAGCCTCTCGATGACCGGCCGCGAAGAACCCCGCAGCGCCAATCGCGCCGCCAATTCTCGAATCTACGCGCGACGCCATCCGAACCTGACCGGCCAGGAGCGCGAATCCGACCTGGAAGGCCGAAAAACAACCACTCGCAGGTCACCCGAACAGGTCGAAACAGGCTTCGAACAGGTACCACTCGGTCTCCCTGTTCGGGCCGGTGTTCAGGGACATCCAAAAGCAGTTTCGTACGGGCAGGCTGCTGACCGCCCCTACCGCACGCCCCAACGTTCGCCAAAAAAACAAGCCAGCGCCTTCAACGCCGCCGCACGCGCTTCTGATGTTTCGCGTGTGGGTCACGGACGTTCGTGGTGGCGCCAACCGAGCGCGGGCTTCCGCTTGCGCCTCTGGCCCTGGTTCGGCTCAGTCAGTCAGGGCGGAGTAGATGATCGCCCGGAGTTCGCGACGGATGTTGTATTGGGACGAGGGCATGAGCTGGGTCATAAAGACCACGACGAGTTCTTCGATGGGGTCGACCCAGAAGGTGGTGCTGGCGGCGCCGCCCCAGCTGAATTCGCCCGGAGTGCCCGAAACCTGGGCCTGTGCCGGGTCCATGGTGACCGAGAAGCCAAGTCCGAAGCCAATGCCGTTGAACGTGGTTTCGGCCCAACGGCCAAGGGCGTGATGCATCAGATCCTTGCCATCTGGGAGGTGGTTGCTGGTCATGAGTTCTAGCGTCTTGCAGCCGATGATTCGCGCACCATCCAGCTCGCCGCCGTCGCACAGGGCCTGGGCGAACCGCCAGTAGTCGGTGGCCGTGGAGACAAGGCCGCCACCACCGCTGAGGAACGACGGGGGCTTCAGGTAGGGGCTGGTCGCGGGGTCATCGACGAGTTTCAGATCCGCTT
>JANPDX010000544.1:0-2364 GCA_031431695.1 Dehalococcoidia bacterium | reverse complement strand
GTTGGGGCATTCCTCAAGCCGATGACTTCGGAACTCGGGTGGACGCGTTCCGAGTTCACGGTCTCGCGCACGGTCGCGCAGTTCGTTATGGCCTTCACGGGGTTCTTCATCGGGGCGCATGTCGACCGTCGTGGCGGCAAGCGGCTGATGCTCATCGGGGCGGCTCTTCTCGGCGCCGCGCTTTATGCCGTGAGCTACGTCCAGGAACTCTGGCACTGGATCCTCCTCAACGGGCTGATCATGACCATCGGAGCGGCGATGATCGGCAACCTCGTGGTCAACGTGACCCTGTCCAAGTGGTTCGTCGAAAAGCGAGGGCTGGCGGTTGCCCTCGCATCGATGGGGATTTCGATGGCGGGAGTGCTGATGACGCCAGCCATGACCCGCGTAATAGATGAGTGGGGCTGGCGTTCGGGCTGGCGCTGGATGGGCGTGGGCGCCGCGGTGTTGGTCATCCCCGTGGCGTTTATCATGCGCCGCGCTCCCGAAGACCATGGGCTCCACCCGGACGGACGTAGCGCCGCGCAGGTCGCCGCTGGCGCGGGAAGGAAGGCGAGCATCGATTTCGCCACCTCGTTCACGCGTGCGGAAGCACTGCGGACCACGTCGTTTTATATGCTCGTGCTTTCGTTTGGCATGTTCGCGCTGACGATCGGCGTGATGTTGCTGCATACCATCCCGTTCATGACCGATGCCGGCCACAGCCGCTCAACAGCGGCCTTCATGATCACGCTCGCCTCCATCCCGGCGCTTGTCTCGAAGCCGTTCTGGGGCCTCCTGATGGACAAGACGGACCCCAAACGGCTGGCTTCGATCAGCGCGCTCATTACCGGCATCTCGATTCTTGTGATCACGCTCTCGGTGAGGGAACACAAGGATGCGATTATTTGGGGCGGCTTCTTGCTGCTCGGCTTCGGATGGGGCGGATTGATCCCCCTGCAGGAGCTCATCTGGGCGACGTTCTTCGGCAGACGGCACCTTGGCTCGGTGCGAAGCGCGGGCTTGCCGTTTTCGCTCGTCATTGGCGCGGGCGCTCCGCTGCTCGTATCGAAGTACGTGGACGAGGTCGGCGATTACGATGGCGCGTTCCTGGCGATTGCGGGTCTGAACGTGGCCGCCGCGGTGCTGTTGCTGTTTATCCGCAAGCCGGTCCGGAAAGTTCCCCAGGCCGGGACCTGAGCCGAGTGCCACCCTGAGCCGCGGAGCTCCGGGATCGACAATCGCCACCCGGCAATCGACAATCTGCCGATGCTTCGTATTGGACTGGTTGGGACTCAATTCATCGGCAACCTCTATTGCCATTCGCTTCGCACTGTCGAGGGGGCCGAGGTGGTGGCGGTGGCTTCGCCGAACTCCGCGGGGCAGTTTAGCGAGCGCTGGAAAATCGCGCGGCACTCCACTGATTGGCGCGAATTGGTCGCGGACGCGGAGGTCGATGCCATCGCTATCGCCGTCCCCAACGACCTGCACGCGGAGATCGCCATTGCGGCCTCGAAGGCTGGCAAGCACGTCATCTGCGAAAAGCCGCTGGCGATGAGTCTCGCCCAGGCCGATGCGATGATTGAAGCCGCCAACACCGCCGGTACGGTGCTGATGTACGCCGAGAACCTCTTGTTCGTGCCGATGTACCAGAAAGTCAAAGATTTGACCCGCCGAGGGCAAGTCGGCGAACTGTTCCTGGTGAAGCAGGCGCAGTGCCACGGCGGGCCATACTCGCCATGGTTCTGGGATATCGAACGCGCGGGCGGCGGCGTCGTGCTCGATATGGGTTGTCACAGCATCCACGCCATCTGCTGGACAATGGGCGCGTGGCCCGAAGCCGTGACCGCGACGATGGGCCGCTACGCCCACGCCGAAAAGGGCAAGGGCGAAGACCACTCGACAGTCATCCTGCACTTCCCCGGTGGTGCGATTGGCATCGCCGAGAACTCGTGGGCGATGCCGGGCGGCAACGATTACCTGGAGGTCTATGGGCCGAAGGGGCGGCTGGTCGCGAACCTCGAACGCGGCCCGGCAATTTCGATGTACACCGCTCCCGAAGGCGAAACTGCTCTCGACTCCGCAAGCCGTTCGGGCTGGCAATACCCGATGTATGAAGAGGCATGGCAGTTCGGCTTTCCCCAGGAACTCCAGCACTTCGTCGATGTTGTGGCGGGACGCGCCGAACTGAAATCGAGCGGAGCGGACGGGCGGCGCATCCTCGAGATCATCTGCGCAGCTTATGAATCGGCACGGACCGGCGCGAAGGTGGCGTTGCCGTTCGCCAGCGACAAGGCGAAACCGATAGACCACTGGCTCATCTGATTTCGGATTGGGGATTTCGGATTGGGGATTTGGGTGGACGCTTAACCCGGCGTTTCGCTG
>JANPDX010000543.1:0-4995 GCA_031431695.1 Dehalococcoidia bacterium | reverse complement strand
GGCCTGGCGTAGGCGTTGTCGGTCTTGTGCTTGCGGACCCAGCAGAGGGCGCGAGTGAGGCGCTTCGTGTTGTCTTCGGCGAACCCGAAATTCCCGTTCGGCCAGCAATCGATAGCCACAAGCGACATGTCGGTCACGCCCCGTTTGGCCAGGGCGGCCTGGAATTCGGGGCTCCCCTTGATGAGCGATTCGGCTTCGGCCAATTCGGTGATGGTCATGCCTGGCTGAACACCCGGGACCAGGGTAATTGACGCGACTGCATTCGCATCCAGGTCGAGCACGGCTTCAAACACGTCGCCGGAGGCGCGGTCGATCATGGTGACGAAGGCCTCTCGCGCTGGCCGTTTGGCGGATTGGCCGGCCAGGGCCGCATGGGCCGGCTCGTGCAGACTGGTGGAACAGACCATGCGCCGCCCGGACAGGTGACCAGCGTCGCGGAGAATCCTGGCGGCGGCCCGAATCTCGACATCGGACAACGGATCGAGCGGGTGAACGGTCGGATCGGCGCGATTAACGATTGCAGTCATGCATCCTCCACGGACCGCCGCGTGCCGGCGGTTCAAGCTCGCGAATCGTACGTCCACGGCGAAAAGATTGGAACGGGCGGCTGGGGTTCACGGAGTTTGGCCAGCGTGGGTCCTCGCCGCAGCAATCCGCCTCGTTCCGTCCATGCGACGGATGGCGCGCACCGCTGCGGCGGCCGAACAGTTAAAGCGGCTTCGTTCGCGGCGCGGAATCGGCGAGGTTAGTCAGGCGCTGAGTGCAGACTCGATAGAATCGAGCACGCGCTGTTCCTCTGGCGACTTCTTGCCACGGCCAGCGAAGCCGCCGGCGGCGTTAGCCACGGCGTTGGCTCTGCCCAAAAGCGACTCTCGAAACTCCCGCCGTTGCTCGGCGTTCAGGCTTTCCGATAGTGCTGCCGCGTAACCGCTCCAAGCAGTCATCAGGGAGGGAGGCGGCTCCCCTGCCAGCCAGCCCTCGAGGAGGTCATACTCAACGCTCCCAGTTTGCAAACCGGATGAAGCAGCTTCCTGGAGGATTGCGTGCTTTTCTTTGTCTTCGAGCCGCCGGTCCGCCCAGGCGACCGCCACCAGGGGCGCAAGTGCAAGCGCGGCGAAGGTGGCGGGCGTGACTCCGTGTTCGAGCAACTGATCCATCAGCGCATGATCCTGGATGCCCGAGAGGGCCACCATCTGACTGCGTGCTTCGTCCTTGGCCTGCGCCGAGCGGAGTTGCTCAACGAGCGTCGCGTTCTGCTTTCGGAAAAACTCTTCCTCGAGCGAATTCCCGCGCTCGCGTAATGAATCGTCGGCCACTGATGCAACCTCCATTCTTCCGAACACGGTAGCACGGCGCCGGGGTGCGAGACAGAGACCCGGTGCTGGTTTGTTGCCTCGAACCTTTCGGGGAAAGCTCATCGTGGATGATGACGGCGTAGCCTTTCGAAACGAGTTTATGGGCGATTGCCAACCCGCAATTGCCAACGCCGTGGACGACCGCAAGTGTTCTGTTCAAGCGGTTCAGGATCGGTGACGCTTACGGCTATGCCGGGATGCCCAGGGCAGCGGAGTGCTTCCGGTCGCTGGCGAATGTCGCGGCCGCGACCAAAGTCCCGGAGAGCCCAGCGTCGTTTGGGCCCCAAACTGACTTTCCTGGTTGAATCTGAAACGGCAAGGCACGAGACCCCGAATCGGACGGGTCCCGTCGTCGGCTTTTCGCGACGTTATGGCGACTCTAGATTCGTGGTTGCCGAGCAGGGATTCGAACCCCGACCAAAGGCTCCAAAGGCCCTCTTCTGGATTCAGAGGCCCGGTTGCCCAGGTCAATTCGGCCCGGCAAGTCGCTTATTCGCCGCCAGCGCTCATGCCCCGGCGGCTGCGCCTGCCTTGTCGCCCCTCATCAACAGCACAACCGACACCAGCAGCACCCAGAGCGGCAGGGCGACAACCGGCATGAATACGATGGCGCCGAGCAGGAGCACCGAACATGCAAGCCCCACCCAGCCGAGCCACGTCGGTAGCCACTTCGTCCGAAGCGCGTGCATCGAAGCGGCGGCAACAGCCATCGCGGCCGACAGGCCGCCGCCAACCAGCATCGCGCCATAGCCAAGCCCTGGGAGGAACCTTGCCACCCCGGCGTCCGGCGTACGCGTACTCCCGTCGAACATTGTCTGGACTCCCACGGCCGCCAGCGCGAACGCGCCGACCATAAGCATCGCCGCCATAACCGTAAACGCAGGCTGGACGACCGACGCAAGTGCAACGTCGCCGTCGTTGCGTGACGCGCGCTTCATTAGGGGCTTGAGCCCGACCGCGACGAACACGACGGAAGACAACCCTGCCACCATCACAACGTATACCCCCAGGAGGTAAGTCTTCTGGTTCCCGCTGTCGCTGTACCAATCGATGACTTCCTGGTCGGAACTGTCGGTATCCGGCCCGGGGCCAACGAGCATCAGGCCCGCCACGAATGTGATCGCGAACAGGATGCCCGCCAGGGCTGCCCATCGAGTCGTCGTCATCTCTTTACGTTCTCCAATTCGACCGGGATACTGCGTGTTCGGATCCGGAATGTCAACCAAACGGGCTGACTCGCGACAGGCTCCGACGCACCCCCTCCGCCAGTCGATCCTGGCCTCATGTGAACGAAGCGACCCAGTCCCACACCCGCTCGGGCGCCTCGACCATCACAGAACCTTCGGCCAACTGCGTTACTCGGTCGGCTTTACACACCACAGGCTCGGACCCCGCAGCGAGCCGGTCGTGCATCGGATGCGCCAACTGACTGGCGAACTCTCCAAGCTCCGGAGGGAGGTCGAACTGCCATGCACTCCGATTCATGGGGACTACAAACTGGGCAACGTGGGAGAACTGTCAGACGACTCATGGGTCACCTTCGACCTAGATTTCGCGAGGGTCAGGGAGCGGCTGTACGACATCGCAGCCAGCCTGCACCACGTCTCAGTGCTTCCCTCGTCGATGCTGCCCTCTGCTTCAAGCACGAGCGAGTCGTCGCCAAGGACAACGTTGTCCGTCTCGATGACATGCTCGTCCAGATCCTTCCCGGACCCAACCGCCTCGGCTACGCCAAGGTCACGGTGACCATCCGCGAATCGCTCGATTCCCGCTACAGCGTCTACCTTGGCGACCACCATCTGCCGGCCAAACTCATCCCCGCCCGCATGCTCCTCGTCCCTCGCGCCATCAAGTCACTCGGCACCCTCAATCCTCTCCCGCCCCCCACAGTCGCCAAATCCCCACCAAACCACCCATGGCGTAATTACCCAACTGTGACAAAATCACTGAACACTTATCGGGCATAGTCACTGAGCAGCAACACTCATAGTTCGAAGATTCACGCTTTGCGTGTCCCAGCCGGCCGGCCGCGCGCTACCCACTTCTCTTTCTGTTCGTGACGGACCTTCTCATCGACGGCGTTGTAGGCGCCACGGAATTCGTCTGCGAAGTCGTCAAAACGGTCCTCCTGGATGGCGCCGCGCATGCGCTCGGTCAGGCGTACCAGGTAGCGGATGTTATGAAGACTCGCGAGTCTGTATCCGAGGATTTCATCGTTCCGAAAGAGGTGATGGAGATACGCCATGCTCAGCCGGGAACATGCCGGGCAGTCGCAACTCGAGTCGATGGGGTTTGGGTCTTCGCGGAAGCGGGCGTTGCGAATGTTGGCCCGTCCGTGGTCGGTGAAGAGGGTCCCGTTCCGGCCGAGGCGCGTTGGGAGGACGCAGTCAAACATGTCGATCCCGCGACCGACAGCGTTGACGAGATCTTCGGGACTGCCGACTCCCATGAGGTAGCGGGGCTTCTCCACGGGCAGTGCACGGGTAACGGTCTCAGTCATTGCCCACATCGAATCTTTCGATTCGCCAACCGAAAGTCCGCCGATGCTGTACCCGGGAGCATCAAGCGCCGTCGCTTCGCGGGCATGCATGGCGCGCAGGTCCGGGTGGATGCCGCCCTGGATTATCGCAAACGTTGCGAGTCCCGGTTCGGCAGCGCGGCAGCGTTCGTACCAGCGAAGGGTGCGCTCGAGGGCGTCTTTTGCCGCCTCATGGGTCGATTCTCCGGGGATGACGTGATCCAGCGGCATGGCAATGTCTACACCGAGGGCAGCCTGCACGGCCATGGCAAGTTCGGGTGTGTAGAAGTGTTCCGAGCCATCGATGTGCGAGCGAAAGCGCACTCCGTCCTCGGTAATCTTGCGCAGGCCGGCGAGACTGAACACCTGGAAACCGCCGCTATCGCTGAGGATCGGGCCGCTCCAATCCATGAACCGGTGTACGCCTCCCAGCCGTCCGATGAGTTCGTGACCTGGGCGCAGGTAGAGGTGGTAGGCGTTCACCAGGAGGACGTCGGCTCCGGTTTCGCGCACTTCCCGGGTGCTGACCGTTTTTACGGTTGCGAGGGTGCCCACGGGCATGAAGGCGGGCGTGACGATGTCTCCCCGGTCCGTTGAGATTACGCCGGTGCGTGGTGAGACGGGGTCGGCAGAACCGGCCGTGCGGCGAAACGCGAAGGTCACAGCCGGTACGGAACGCGGATCGTCGGGTCTGCCTCGGAAAAGTCCTTCGTGTTGCGGGTCACAAGCTGGAGGCCGCGCACGCGCGCGGTGGCGAGGACTGCTGCATCGGGCAACTTCACGCGGCGTTCGCGTCGAAGGACAATGGCCTCTTCGGCTATGGCACCATCCAGGCCAATGACTTCGAAAGTGGCGAGCAGTGACCTGGCCAACTGCTCCTCTGTCGCGTCTTTGCAACCGACCAGGACCTCTATCCAGGTGACCACACTGATGGCGCCTTCCGCGTCGGCGGCCAATTCTCGCCGGGCCGCCTGCACACCGTTCATCGCGTCGATGAGTATGTTGCTATCGAAGCAACGGCCTACTGGTTCCAAACGTCGCGGTCCCATTCATCCCGAAGTTTCCGCTCGTACTCGAGGGCGTCGATACCGCGGTCCTTCCACATTCCGAATGCAGCGTCCA
>JANPDX010000542.1:0-3596 GCA_031431695.1 Dehalococcoidia bacterium | reverse complement strand
CTTGCCATGTGGGCTCGCGCACGATTCGCCTTCGTCGCCTGGCACGGGCTCGAAAGAGTGGAGGACGATTTTCTCAAGCAGTTGGCCGAGCGTTTCTCCGTTGAACTCGGCGAGGCCCTTGAGGACCTTCACCATCTTCTTTTCCATGCGCACGCCCAGTTGCACGCGTTCGATCGGGGTGGGTTCTGATACCGTTGTCATGGATTGTCCCTGTGTCCTGTGGGACACAGGTAACAATGTACTCGGAATCCCAGCAGATTCGCAACCCCCGGATTCATAGCGTTACTTCAGCGCCCACCGGACGCTGACATCGACAGTGACGGTATTGGTCCCCGTCTCGATTGGGGTGGAAACCCCGCCGTCTGTGCTGGGCGCCGAGGCAATATCCTTGAACCCTTCGTTGAACGCTTGCGTCTCCGAGATGGTCACGGGCGCGCCAAGGGACACGCCGCCGAGCTTCGCCAACTCCTCCGCCTTAGCTTTTGCGTCGGCCATAGCTTTCTCGCGAGCTTCCTGTTTCGCCTTCGATTCGTCATCGATGCCGAAGCTGATGGACTGCAGTCGAACGTCGTCACCGCCGGCCGCTATCGCCTCATCGACCACCTTGCTCATGTTCTCGACTTTGCGGACTTTTGCGGTGAGGTTGTTGCTGACCGTGTAACCGGTCAGTCGCGGTGAGGAGCGGCTGTAGTCATAGTTCGGATAGATCGACAGGCCCGTGGTCTTGATGTCCTTATCGGCGACACCGTTCTTCTTGATCGATTTGATGATGGCGTCCGCCGAACCCGCCGCCCGATCGCGCGCATCCGCGACAGTCGATGCCGTTGACTGGACACCGATGGAAATGAAGCCGATATCCGGGGGCACCTGGACTTCGCCGTGACCGTTTACGGTGATGCCGCTCGATTCGCCGGGCTGATTATTTACCGTGGTATCGCTCGTGCAGCCTGTGAGCGCAAACGCCATTGCAAGGCCCGCCGATATGGGGCCAAGTAGTCTCAAGGTTCTCATAGCAGACCTCCTGCCCGGTAAAACGTACTCCTGGGGGAGATTGTTCCAGCGGGCCTCAAGTCCCCAATTCGCCGGCCTCGGGTCCCCTGTTCGTGACCACCGATGGGTCGGCCCTTGCAGCTCGACCTTAATAGTGAATCGCCTTGCCGACACCGCCGCCGGCGGCGATCGAGTCACCGGTTATCGCGACGGAAAGCGGCGAGGCGAGGAATGCGACGATGTTCGCGATGTCCTCGGCGAGGATGATGCGCTGGACGCTGTTGCCCTGTGCCATCCGCGCCTTCGTCTGTTCGAGCGTCTCGCCGCGCGTTTCGGCCTGGCGTTGCATCTGCTGCTCCATGAACTCGGTCCAGGTCAGGCCGGGATGGACGCAGGTGACATTTATCCCGAACGGCCCAAGCTCGTCGGCAAGGTTCTTCGTGAGTGCGGAAACCGCGACGTTGCGCATGCTGCCGATGGCGTTGCCGGTCTGGCGCGCGGCGAGTCCGCTGATGTTGATAATCCGGCCCCAGCCGTTGGCCTTCATGTGAGGGACAACGGCCCGCGCACAGCGCGTGTAGCCGAGAACTTTCACGTTCATCTGTTCGAGGAAGTTCTCGTCAGGGAGGTGTTCGATGCCCGGCCGCGGCGGAGCGCCACCGGGCTGGGCGGCGCTGTTCACGAGGATGTCGATCCGTCCGAGGGCCGCCGCCGCCGCCTCGATGGCCGCGTTCACCGACTCCGTATTGCCCGTGTCGCAGACGATAGGCACGACCTTGCGGCCGGTGGCGCTGGCTATCTCGGAAGCCGTCGCCGCGAGGACATCCTGGCTGCGGGCGAGGATGACCACATCTACGCCTTCCTCCGCGAGGAGGCGAGCACACGCCTTGCCAATGCCTTTGCTCCCGCCGGTTACGACGGCCGTCTTATCTGTGAGTTGTAGGTCCATGGGCGGGATTCTACGGGCGGCGCGTGGGAACTGCTGCGACAGAATTCCAGTCGACGTACATTTCTCGCTATCCCTTTGGCCCGCCCGATGTGGTTCAATCAACGCGCCGTTTCCAGGAGGCGACACATGGACTTCACCTTTCCCGCTGAGACCGAGCAGTGGCGCAGCGAGTTGCGCGCGTTCCTCAAGCAGGAACTTCCACCCGGCTTCGAAGGCGACGACGATTTTTTCGACAACGAAGACCAGATGGACTTCGCGCGCCAGTTCACGAAAAAGCTCGGCGCGAAGCAATGGTTCGCGCCGGCCTGGCCAGAAAAGTACGGCGGCGGGGGCAAGACGCAGATCGAGCAGATGATCCTGAACGAGGAGCTTGCCTACCAGCGGGCGCCCTCCGGCGGACGGTTGTTCACGATTGGCATCACCGGCCCGACCATGCTCGTCCACGGCACGGAAGAACAGAAAGAGCGCTACCTTCCCGGCATGGCGGCGGGTGAGACCTGGTATTGCCAGGGATTCAGCGAACCGGGATCGGGCTCGGACCTCGCGAGCATGGAAACGAAGGCGGTCCGAGATGGTGACGACTTCGTTATCAACGGACAGAAGATATGGACCTCGAACGGCCATGTCGCTGACCGGATGATCCTGCTCGCCCGCACGAACCAGGACGTGCCCAAACACAAGGGCATCTCGGCCTTCGTGGTGGACATGAAGACGCCGGGTATCTCCGTCCAGGGCATCCCGAACATCGCCTACCGGCACGACTTTAACCAGGTGTTCTTCGAGGACGTGCGCGTGCCGGCGAAGGACCTGATGGGCGGCCAGGACAACGGCTGGTACGTGGCGACGACGACGCTCGACTTCGAACGATCGAACATCGCCGCTATCTCCGGGTCGCGCCGGACGATTCACGACCTGATTCGCTGGGCAAAGGAGACGCACCCGGGCGGGCGTCCATGGGACAAGGATTCGGTCCGCAACAAACTGGCGGACCTGGCGGTCGAAGTCGAAGTGGGGCGTCTTGTGGCCTACCGAACCGCCTGGCTGCAGGCCAAGGGTGATGTGCCGAACTACGAGGCCTCCATCGGGAAGCTGTGGATGGCGATGCTCGGGATCAAGGTGGGTAACGCCGGGGTGAACCTGATGGGCGCCTACGGCCAGTTGCAGCCGGGGAGCAAGTGGGCGCAGCTCCACGGGCGCGTGCTGACGGCGTACCTGCTCGCGGTCTCGGGGCCCATCGGCGGCGGCACCAGCGAGATTCAGCGGAACATCATCGCCCAGCGGGGGTTGGGGCTGCCGCGCGGGTAAGGGTGGGGGCGGGCCTCTTCGTGGGCGCGGGACGGCCGGTTCCCTGTCCGCGCCTGCCTCGAACAGGGAACCGGCAACAGGAACAAGGTTCCGCCTGTTGCCAGCCTGTTTGCGACCTGCGGCCAACCTGTTCCGAGACCGGTGTGTGACGCTGCCTGTCCGGGGTTTTTGAATCTGGCGGACGGCGTTTTCGGGCGGAAATGGGGCGCCAGATGCGCGAGAAAAGAAAAAGTGACCTGTTAACAGGTTCCAACAGGTTCGGGGCCGATTGGAAAGCGCGCCGAACGCGGGATCTTTGAAGGGGTTGGGGTGGGCGAGCGGTCGGGATCGCATGGAGAGATGGTTATGCGGC
>JANPDX010000541.1:0-2523 GCA_031431695.1 Dehalococcoidia bacterium | reverse complement strand
GAGCGGGTTTTCGCCAAATGGGGCAAATGGGATCGCTGGGATCTGGTGCGCTATACGCACGGGTTGCCTGAATGGCACGACCCCGATGGCTCATCGACTCCTATCGACGTCAGGGAAATCCTGGCCGATGCCGGCAAATCACCCCAGGAGATTGACGACATAGCGGCGCAGGTCGAGAGCATCCGAGTGCTGAATCGCATGGTGGCCTCCGTTCAGTGAAGCCCGGAGAGACGTTTTTAGGGTTCGACCTCGACGACCACCTCTGGATCATTTTAAGCGGGCACGACACAAACGGGCTTGTTGCCGTCGCCAATCTCACAACGCACGGCAGGTCTGCCATTTGCGCCAGAGGAGCATGCACACTCGTCGCCCCAGGCGAGCACAAATTCGTCCGCCGTGAGTCGTGCATCTACTACCGCGGGGCGACACTCACTTCTGGCGAGAGCCTGGATCGCACGAAACAGCGAGGGACGCTCCATCAATCGGACTCGCTCAGTCCCGAACTGCTGGCGCGCGTTCAAGTGGGGGCACTTGAGTCTGAGTTCGTCGCAGTGGAGGTCCAAGACGCGATCCGTGACTCTCAAGGCGGTGCGAGCGAATGACTCCCCAAGATCGGACCTTCGAAAGACCCGCGCTGAGTCTACTGGTACCCTCGGAGGGACTCGAACCCCCAACCTTCTGATCCGAAGTCAGACACTCTGTCCTTTGAGCTACGAGGGCACGTTCCTAGTGTAACAGGGCGGTCCGCTTGGCCGAACCCGGCTCAGCGCTGGTCCAACCGCCGGAGGACCGCCATCGTGATGCCCTCGATCCCCGCAAGTTCCGGGTCAGCGTGCATGGCATCTTCGACCAACCGCTTGGCCTCGCCGCGGGAGTAACCGAGCGCCGAGATCGCCTCCACCGCGTCCGCCACGGCCCGCTTGCTCTCGAACTTGCTCGCATCGACTGGCTGGGCCACCCCTCCGTCGTGCATGGCGGCTTCGGCGACGAGTTTGCCCCGCAGGGTGGCGACGATTTTGTCCGCGCTGCGCGGACCGATGCCCGGCATCTTCGAGAGTACGGCCCGGTCTTCCTGCTCGATCGCGCGGGCGATGGTGCTGACCGAGATGTTCATCGCCTTGACCGCTTTAGCCGGGCCGATGCCTTCGACGGTCGTGAACTTGCGGAAAAAGTCTCGTTCGGCGCGTCGCAAGAACCCGACGAGTACCGGGGTCGGTGTGTTCGCTGTTGAGTGATAGAAGATGTGCAGCCCGAGTTGGGGGCCTGCTCCATCGGCCAGCGCGGTATCGCCCGCGAGGCCTTGGATTTCGGGCCAGAGCACGCTCGGCACCAGCACTTCGTATCGAACACCCTGCACATCGACCTCCACCAGCGGGCCGGCCGGGTCCATTCGCGCGAGTTGTCCCTGGAGGTGCGTGATCACAGGCAACAGGGTAACGGGGAACGGGGAACAGGGAACGGCGTGACGATGCACCTTGCCGTCCTCTGTTCCTTTGTGGCTCCGTCCGTTGGCCCACTGAATCGACACCGGCCAATCGCCAATCGACAATCGACCGGTGCCCGAACTCCCCGAAGTCGAAACCATCCGTCGTGACCTCGAACCACTGGTCGTGGGCCGTACCATCACCGGAGTCGATGTAGACCCCGGCACGATTGACTTGCTCGCCGGCGCTTCGCTTGAGGTACTTCGAGGGAACCTTATCGGACGAACCTTCGTGACTGCCGGCCGGCGCGGCAAGTACCTGATGTTTTCGCTCGATGATGGGCGGATATTCGTTGTACACCTGCGTATGACCGGGCGGCTCGTCTGGCGCCGGGGCGATGCCCAGGAGGAGCCGTACCAGCGCGCGGTCATCCACCTCGACAACGGTTACGACTTGCGCTGGGGCGATTTGCGAAAATTCGGGACGTGGCGAATCCATGAATCAGCGAAGGAAGTGACGGACAAGCTCGGTCCGGAGCCAATCGATCCGAGCCTGACACTCAAGGAGTTCCGCGCGCGGCTCGGGAATCGGACTGCTCCCGTGAAGGCTGTGCTGCTCGACCAACGACGGTTCGCGGGCCTCGGGAACATCTATGTCGATGAGGCGCTGTACGAAGCCCGGATTCGACCCGACACGCCCGCCGGGATGCTCTCCCCCGCGGCAACCAGGCGGCTGTTTGCGTCATCGCGGGCGGTGCTTGAACGGGGCATTGAAAACCGTGGCGCGAGCTTCAAGGACTACGTCGACGGCCAGGGCCAACAGGGAACGCAACATATGCATGTCCAGGTGTTTCGCCGCACGGGGAAGCCCTGCTACGCATGCGGCACGGAGATTCGGCGCACCGTGGTTGGGGGCCGTTCGACCCACTTCTGCCCGAAGTGCCAGCCGAAGTCACGGGTTAAGGCAGCACCTCGTGGTTAGCCCGGAGGAAATCCTGGATGCGCTGGGCTACCCCGCGGAGACACCCTTCGACTGGGAACCATCGGGCGAGACGCCCGGAACTCCCACCCGCCTCATCGTCGGTGGTGGACGCCCGCTG
>JANPDX010000540.1:0-6794 GCA_031431695.1 Dehalococcoidia bacterium | reverse complement strand
CAAGGACGTGCTCGGCCGCGTCTACGAATACTTCCTCTCGCAGTTCGCCAGCGCCGAGGGCAAGAAGGGCGGCGAGTTCTACACGCCGCGCTGCGTGGTCAAGCTGCTGGTCGAGATGCTCGAGCCCTACCGCGGCCGGGTGTACGACCCCTGCTGCGGCTCGTCGGGCATGTTCGTGCAGTCGGTGGAGTTCATCCGCGCGCACGCCAAAGGCAATGGCCACGGTGGAAACACCGGCGCCAAAGCCAAGGCCGACATCTCGATCTACGGCCAGGAGTCGAACTACACCACCTGGCGCCTGGCGCGCATGAACCTCGCCATCCGCGGCATCGACAGCGGCCAGATCGCGCAGGGCGACACCTTCCACAACGACCGCCACCCCGACCTCAAGGCCGACTTCATCCTCGCCAACCCGCCCTTCAACATTTCCGACTGGGGCGGCGAGCGCCTGCGCGACGACAAACGCTGGAAGTACGGCGCGCCGCCGGCCGGCAACGCCAACTTCGCCTGGGTGCAGCACATCGTGCATCACCTCGCGCCCGCGGGCGTGGCCGGCTTCGTGCTGGCCAACGGCTCGATGTCGTCTAACCAGTCCGGCGAGGGCGAGATCCGCGAGCGCCTGATCGAAGCCGACCTCGTCGACTGCATGGTCGCGCTGCCGGGCCAGCTTTTCTACTCGACGCAGATCCCCGCGTGCCTGTGGTTCCTGGCGCGCGACCGCAAGAATGGAAAGTTCCGCGACCGCCGTGGGCACGTGCTCTTCATCGACGCTCGCAAGCTCGGGCCGCTGGTGGACCGCACGCACCGCGAACTGACCGACGAGGACATCGCCCGTATCGCCAACACCTACCACGCTTGGCGCGGCGAGAAGGCAGCAGGCGGGTACGCCGACGTGCCCGGCTTCTGCAAGAGCGCGCCGCTGAACGAAGTGCGTAAGCACGGACACGTGCTCACGCCCGGCCGCTACGTTGGTGCCGAGGCGCAGGAGGACGACGGCGAGCCGTTCGAAGAGAAGATGCTGCGGTTCACCGCGACGCTGCACGAGCAGCAGGCCGAGGCGGCGAAGCTCGATGCCGCGATTGCCGCCAACCTGAGGGAGCTTGGGTATGGCGGGTGAGTGGCGCGAGTGCGCGCTTGGCGAGGTAATCGAGCTGAAGCGTGGCTACGATCTCCCTCAGCAGGACCGCCGCCCTGGGGCTGTGCCCCTAGTGTCGTCGTCTGGCGTGACCGATCATCACGCTGAGGCAATAGCCAAGGGCCCGGGAGTTGTTACGGGCCGATATGGAACGCTCGGTCAGGTCTTCTACATCGAAGAAGACTTCTGGCCTCTGAACACAACGCTATACGTTCGAGACTTCAAGGGCAACGATCCTCGCTTCATCAGCTACTTCCTGCGGGGCTTGGACTTTCTCGCGTACTCGGACAAGGCCGCGGTTCCAGGACTTAATCGGAACCACCTTCATCAAGCCCGCGTCGTCGTTCCAACGGAAGTGGAGGAACAACGCGCCATCGCCCACATCCTCGGCACGCTGGACGACAAGATCGAGCTGAACCGGCGGATGAACGAGACGCTGGAGGCGATGGCGCGCGCGCTCTTCAAGTCGTGGTTCGTGGACTTCGGCCCGGTCCGCGCCAAGGCCGAAGGCCGCGACCCCGGTCTGCCCAAGCCCCTCGCCGAACTCTTCCCCTCCCGCCTCGTCGACTCCGAACTCGGCGAGATTCCGGAGGGGTGGGAGGTCAAGCCTATTGGCGACTTGGCGGATGTGATTGGCGGAACGACACCGAGTACCAAGGAGACGTCGTACTGGGAAGGCGGCAAGCACGCATGGGCGACGCCCAAGGATTTGTCCGGGCTATCGGTTCCCGTGCTACTCGACACGGAGCGACGCATCACTGACACAGGGCTGTCGCAAGTCGGTTCCGGACTGCTGCCGAAGGGAACCGTCCTGCTGTCATCGCGCGCCCCGATCGGCTATTTGGCAGTCGCGGAGCTTCCGGTAGCGATCAATCAGGGATTCATCGCGATGGTGGCAAAGGCGGGTACGTCGAATCTCTTCTTGCTACTGTGGGCAAGCGTCGCGCACGAAGACGTCGTCAGTCGAGCCAACGGTTCGACCTTTCTTGAGATCAGCAAAGCGAATTTCCGGCCGATTCCGGTCGTCATACCATCAGCCCGGGTGATGCAGGCATTCGAGAAGCTGGGGCGGCCTCTATACGAGAGCATCGTTCGATGCGCGCGCGAATCCCGCACGGTTGCCGCCCTGCGTAACGCGCTGCTGCCCAAACTCATCTCCGGAGAGCTGCGAGTGAAGGACGCTGAGAGGTTCGTAGGGAACGCGGTCTGATGGCTAAGTCGCGTCGAATCCGCCGCGCGTTCTCGGTTTCTGGTGAACTGCTCACGAAATCCCGTGAGGCGGCCTTGGCGGCAGTACAGATCTTCAACAGCCCATTGATCACTTTCAAGTCGGAGATATTCATTGTCCTGATGAACGTTGCGTGGACGTACTTGCTCCATGCGCACTACCGAAAGGAGCGTGTCGAGTACCGCTATTGCGAAAAGAAAGGAAAGCGCCGTGTTTTCGACAAGACGAAGTCGGGCGCGCATAAGCACTGGGAACTCGATCGTTGTCTGAACGATACAAAATCACCCGTGGACAAGGACACGACCAACAACCTGCGTTTCCTGATTGGGATTCGTCATGAGATTGAGCACCAGATGACGTCGCGTATTGACGCATCACTCAGTGCCAAGTTCCAGGCGTGCTGTCTGAACTACAACGAGTACGTAAAGATGCTATTCGGAGCCAAGCACGGAATAGACAAACATCTGGCGTTTAGCCTTCAGTTCTCGTCCATCTCGCGCGAGCAGGCCGCCGCACTGCCATCGCCTGGAGCGATGCCCGCGCACGTCAAGGCGTTCGTCGAAGGATTCGAAGGGGGCCTCACCGAAGGGGAATTTAATAGCGCACGCTACGCATACCGCGTTCTGTTTGTCGCGAAGACGGCGAATCGCAAGGGACAGGCAGATGAGGTCATAGAGTTCGTCAAGGCGGATTCGGCACTGGCTGCGGATGTGAACAAGGCTTACACAGTGATTAGGGAAACGGAGCGACCCAAGCACCTCCCGAGCGGAATCGTGAAATTGATGAAGCAGGAGGGCTACCACCGCTTCACGATGCACGATCACACGACTTTGTGGCGCACGGCAGATGCAAAAGCCGCCGGTAAAGGCTTCGGGGTGCAGGTCGAGAAGGCTTGGTACTGGTACGACACTTGGTTGGAGTTTGTTCGGAAGCACTGCGAAGACAGTGCGGTTAGGTACAAGGCGAAAGGATGAGCGGCACTTGCGCCGAATCCGTCATGGAGCAGGGTGCGCTGGCCTGGTTCGAAAGCGTCGGCTGGCGTACCGGACACGGTGCCGAGACCGCCCCAGGTATTGCGGCTACCGAAGTATCAGGGGATTCGGCGCCGTGACCAACCGCGCCATCTTCCACATCACCCACGCCGACAATCTGGAACAAATTGTCCGCGAGGGTCGCCTGTGGTGCGACGCGCAGCGCATCGCACGTGGACTCGAGAATACCAACATCGGCTACAGTCACATCAAGGCGCGGCGGATGCGCCATCCGGTGACTGTGTCGGCCGGCGGCACGCTGGGCGAATATGTGCCGTTCAACTTCTGCCCGCGTTCGGTGATGCTCTACGTGGTCGCGCAGGGGCATGAAAACTACCGAGAGGGACAGCAACCCATTGTGCATCTGGTGTCGTCCATCGAGACGATCCGGGCGACCGCGAGGGCCTGGTTTTTCACGGATCGTCATGCTGACCTTGGTTACGCGAATCAGTACGACACCCCGGATAAGCTCGACGAGGTGGACTGGGCGGTGATGCCGTTGCGTCAGTGGGGTGGCGACACCGAGGTGAAGGAAAAGCGGCAGGCCGAGTTCCTGGTGCACGACTGGTGTCCTTGGGGGGCGATTGAGGCCATCGGCGTGATCGACCCATCGATCGCGGCGCGGGTCACGGCGGCGATGGCCGGGATTAGCCACAAACCACGTGTCGAGGTTCGTCACGATTGGTACTATTGAAAAGGGAGGGGCTATGTTGGAACTAACGAGAGGCAATTTGCTGGAGGCTGACGTGGAAGCCGTGGTGAACACGGTCAACACGGAAGGCATCATGGGCAAGGGCGTCGCGCTCCAGTTCCGCAAGGCCTACCCGGACAACTATGAAGCCTACCGGCGGGCGTGCGATGCCGACGAGGTACAGCCGGGGCGGATGTTCATTTTCGACCGTCAGGCGCTGACTAACCCGCGCTTCATCATCAATTTCCCCACCAAGCGGCATTGGCGTAGCCCGTCGCGGATGGAAGATATCGAATCCGGGCTGAAGGCGCTGGTCGCCGATGTGCGCCGCCTGGGCGTCCGGTCCGTTGCCGTGCCGCCGTTGGGCTGCGGCCTGGGCGGCTTGCCCTGGCCTGAAGTGCAGCTGCGGATGCGCGAAGCATTCGCACAAGTGCCGGAAGTCCGCTGGCTGGTTTACGAACCTACGGGCGCACCGGACGCAAAGGGCATCCGGAACCGCACGCCACGCCCGAAGATGACCAAGGGGCGTGCGGCGGTGCTCGGGCTTATCAATCGATATCTCGTTCCGGGATTCGACTATCCGATCTCGCTGCTGGAGATTCAGAAGCTGGTCTATTTCCTCACGGAGGCGGGTGAGGAATTGGCTCAGGTCAAGTTCGTGAAGCATCACTACGGCCCTTATGCCGACGTGCTGCGCCATGTGCTGGAAAAAATGGACGGCCACTTCATTACCGGTTACGGCGCCGGCGAGAACAAGCCTGACACGCCGATTCATCTCAAGCCCGAAGCCGCCGCCGAGGCGGAACAGTACTTGAAGGAACATGTCGACACGCGTGTACGCTTTGACCGCGTTTCTGAGTTGATCGAGGGATTCGAGACGCCTTTCGGCATGGAACTGCTGGCGACGGTGCACTGGGTGGCGACGCGGGAGGATGCCGAAGCCGCGAGAAAACCCGAGGCAGCAGCAAAGGCCGTTCGGGCATGGAGCACGCGCAAGGCGGAACTCATGCGACCCGAACAAGTCGCCGCCGCGTGGCGACGGCTCAAAGACCTGGGCTGGATGAAGCACGAGATTGAATAGGTCCCGGAGAATCCCCGAGGTGGTTGCCTGCCGGAGATCCCCAATCCGATATTTTCATTTAACCGCAAACCCGAGACGAGGGGTGCGTCAATTATGAAACCGTTTTTTGACAACGGATTGCTTATTTAAGGCTTTCCCCAAGAAGCGTACTGGGATGACCTCCTTCACCGAATCCGTCGTCGAGCAGGCCGCCCTCGCATGGCTTGAAAGCGTTGGTTGGCGGGTTCGGAACGGCGCCGAGATCGCCCCCGGCGAACCCGCGGCCGAGCGCGACGACTACGGCAGGTCGTCCTGGCTCAGCGTCTGCGCGACGCGCTCGCACGGCTCAACCCGGCGCTGCCTGCCGAGGCGCTCGAGGACGCCTTCCGCAAGCTGACGCGGCCAGAAGGCGCCGACCTCATCGTGCGCAACCGCGCGCTGCACCGCCTGCTGGTAGATGGCGTAACGGTGGAGTACCGCGACGCCGAGGGCAGTATCCGCGGCGCACAGGCGCGAGTGATCGACTTCTTCGACTCGGCACGCAATGACTGGCTGGCGGTGAACTAGTTCAGCGTAATCGAGAACAAGCACTCGCGGCGGCCGGATGTGGTGCTGTTCCTGAACGGCCTGCCGCTGGCGGTGGTAGAACTCAAGAACGCCGCCGACGAGAACGCCACGATCTGGGGCGCCTTCCAGCAGCTCCAGACCTATCAGGCCGAGATACCGGCGCTGTTTACGCCGAACGCGCTCCTGGCCGTCTCCGACGGAGTGGAGGCGCGCGTCGGTTCGCTCGGTGCAGGGCGCGAGTGGTTCAAGCCATGGCGCACCATCGCGGGTGAAGCCTTGGCCGACTCGCACCTCGCGGAGTTGCAGGTAGTGATCGAAGGGCTGTGTGATAAACGCCGATTTCTCGACCTGCTGCGCGACTTCATCGTGTTCGAGGACGACGGCGGCAGCATTGTCAAAAAGATGGCCGGCTATCATCAGTTTCACGCGGTGCAAGTCGCAGTCAAAGAAACGTTGCGGGCGCTGCCTCGCATGGCTGAAGAGGGCCGATACGAAGCCGGTCGTAAATCTGGTGGCCAAATCGGGGACCGTCGCATTGGTGTGGTGTGGCACACACAGGGGTCGGGCAAGAGCCTGACGATGGCCTTCTACGCCGGCCGCATCATCCGTGAACCGGAGATGGCGAATCCGACCCTCGTCGTCCTGACCGACCGCAACGACCTCGACGACCAGCTCTTCGCCACCTTCTCGCGCTGCCGGGATCTTTTGCGCCAACCGCCGGTGCAGGCGGAGAGCCGCGCGCACCTGCGCGATCTGCTCAGCGTGGCGGCGGGCGGGGTGGTGTTCACCACCCTCCACAAGTTCTTCCCCGAAGAGAAAGGCGACCGGCATCCGATGCTTTCAGACCGCCGCAACCTCGTCGTGATCGCCGACGAGGCGCACCGCAGCCAGTACGACTTCATCGACGGTTACGCGCGCCACATGCGCGACGCGCTGCCACACGCCTCGTTCATCGGCTTCACCGGCACGCCGATCGAGCTGACAGACGGCAACACGCGCGCGGTGTTCGGCGACTACATCAGCGTTTACGACATCCAGCGCGCCGTGCAGGACGGCGCCACCGTGCCGATCTACTACGAGAG
>JANPDX010000539.1:0-3955 GCA_031431695.1 Dehalococcoidia bacterium | reverse complement strand
GGCCAGAAAAAGCCGTAAGAAATCGAGCCCGCCGGCACCGAAACCGGCAGCCGTGGAGGCCCGCCGGCCCTCGTCATCAGGAACTTCACGATGACGACGGTCTTGTCGCGGTGCACCAGCTCGGTCTCGTACTCGTGAACGGTGCCATCCGCTGTTCGCTTACGTTCGCGAAACGGAAAGGCGGCGCTATCGGGCGGAACCTTCACAGTCGTATCCTTCCACCCACAAGCTGATTCGAGGTGCGCACATGGCCGATCTGACCTTCAAGAACATCATCTACCAGAAGGATGGCCCGGTCGCGGTACTGACCATCAACCGCGAGCCCCAGCTCAACTCGGTCGATGCTCAGACTTCGAGCGAGATGTATCGCGCCTGGGAAGACTTCCGCGACGACCCCGCGCTTCGCGTAGCCATCCTCACAGGCACCGGCGCCAAGTCCTTCTCCACCGGGATGGACCTGGTCGCCACGGCGCGCGGCGAGAACCAGTTCGAAGGCGGCAGGCCGGTGCCCTTCGGCGGTTTCACCAAGCGCATGCCTATCTTTAAGCCGATCATCGCGGCCATCAACGGTTACTGCCTGGCCGGCGGCATGGAGCTGGCGCTCACTTGCGACATCCGCATCTGCACCCCCGAAGCCCGCTTCGGCCTGCCCGAAGTCCGCTGGGCCATCATGCCCGGCGCTGGCGGCACCCAGCGCCTGCCGCGCGCCATCCCCGCCGCACTGGCGAATTACATGATCCTCACCGCCGAACAGATCGACGCCGAGACAGCCCTTCGCGCGGGACTCGTCTCCCACATCGTCCCGCTCGATCAGCTGCTGGATAAGGCGCACCAGATTGCGAACACCATCTGCGAGCGCGGCCCACTCGCGGTGCGCACCGCCAAGGAAGCGGTGCAGCGCGGCCTCGATATGCCGCTCGATCACGGCCTCGCCTACGAAGACGTCCTCCTCACCCGCCTCATGGCCACCGAGGACGCGAAGGAAGGCCCGCTTGCTTTCGCCGAAAAGCGCAAGCCGAACTACACGGGCCGTTAGGTGACCGGCTTTCGGCTTTCGGATTTCGGACTATGGATTTCTTCGGCCGTGCTGGCCGCGTCGCTCGTAGCTTGCTCCTCGGGCTCGGACCAACTCGCGCCCCCACGCATCTCCTCGGCCGTGGCCACTCGGGACGTCGTCAATGGCGATGCCACACTGGTTTCGACAGTGAAGGTCACCTTCGACCGCGAGTTCAAACTGGCCCCCGGCGACCTGCCCTTTGCTTCGAATTTCGAACTCACGGTCCCGCTGGCCGAAGGTGGCGCCAGTCGTGTGCTTGTCCGCACCGCCGAGGTTGCCGCGGGCTCCGGTCGCGTGGTCACCCTGAAGGTGAACTCCCTACTCCCGGAAGACGCTGTCCTGAAAGTCCGCCGCAGCGCCTTTCAGGCGAAGGCAACCGGCACCATCGATGCGAAAATCGAGAGTCCGCTCGATAAGACGATGGTCCTGCTTGCCTCCAAGGCGCTGACCTCTACCAGCGAGGCATTCCTTGGCGACACCGAAACCGCCCCCGTGACGCCCGCCGACCGCGACGTGGTGGCGATGCGCCAGGTCCTCGAGCGGCACCTTCAGCAGCGCCAGGTCGACCCCCAGACGCTGCAGGACGCGCTCCAACTCTACGACCTCATCCCGCCGGAGATCGTGCCCTCGCCAAAGCTGCGCGCGGCCCTCGCCGCACTGACTGGCACGTTTGCCGAGCCAGCCATCGCGTCACTGCTTTCGGCGAATAACTGCACGCGGCGGCCGGCCAACCGGATCGCGTTCCAGGAACCTCCAGGCTACCCGAAGCTTATCGCCCGAGTCACCTACGTCGGCAACGGCGCCCGCGTCGTCTCGGTCAACCCGTACGCCGAAGGTGAGCGGATCGAACACCTGATGCCGATCCTTGCCCACGAGGCGATCCACTGCGACCAGCAAGACAGCCTTGTGGAGGAATTGGCCGCGACCGCCTTCGACGGCTTTCTCTACCTCGAACTCGTCGCCGCCGACGACAGCCTTGCTCAGGCCCGGACCCGTGTCGCGCGAGAGTTAAACATCGATGCCATCGCACTCATCAACAGCGGCGCGCGCGTCCCCGAATCAGTCGGGATCCTTCCGAGCCCCGGCGTCAAGACGGTTTTGCCCGGCACCAACGCTACCGCTGGCTCATTCGCCGAATTTATCGTGCAGGCCTACGACACGATCGGCCAGGCGTCATCGCCCACCGAAGCTCTCGCCGCCACCTACGCGACCATCCTCGCGGAGGTCGCCGGAATGCCCCCCGGCGACGCATTCGACGTGCGTTACCTGGACGAACTGCTCGGTCGCGCAATGAATGGGCGGGTGTTCCTCACAGCAATCGTCGCCTTCGGCCTCGCCCCGGAAGACCAGGACTGACCGGGGTTGACATGGAACCGCGCGCGGCAGCAAGCGGATCGTGACCCCGGTAGAAAGCCACCACCACCGATCGGAGGACCCGCGGTAATGCGGGCAAGAATCCCCACGCCCAAAGGTCAGAGGCGAGTGCGGAAGCGCCATCGCTCCGTAGTTGCGCCCCTTCGTGGGCGCGGGCGGCATGCCGCCAAACGAATGTTCGCCAATAGCGTCTCATGGCACAGCCACGGGCCTTCGGCTCTGTTCCGCCATCAGCTTCCCGGCCCTCCCGGCCCCAGCGCCCACAAAGGGGCGCGACTACGTTTCGTCTCCCCCTCTCCTATCCGTCCTTCCCGGAAGGAGAGAGGGGGCCAGGGGGTGAGGCGACGTGCACTACCTGGACGAACTGCTCGGTCGCGCCATGAACGGGCGAGTGTTGCTGACCGCGATCGTCCCCTTCGGCCTCGCCCCAGAAGGCCAATCCGGACAATTCTTACACTTCTCTAACATTATCGTTCAGTCCAGATTCCCGCAGCTTCGCATTTGCCCAAACGCGACACGTTTTTGTCGCGACAAATGAAGATATTCGCGACATATGTTGACGATTCTAGTGAGTGCTAAGTGACTTTTGTCACACCGGCCATTGACGTCTTTGTAACCGCAGCGCAACCATCCCCCCGACTACGGGTAAACCCTTACCCGAAAGGGCAGAAAACCGGCAGGAGCGGAACTCCTGAGCGGTTAAGCAGCGCGCAGTTTGGCACCGGGCGGTCATCGCCCCCTTGCAGGCCGCGCTCCAGGCAAAGGAGTGAAGTTCATGATTCGTACGATTCCGTCCAATACCAGGCGGTGGCTCGCAGGCTTCGGCCTGGCCGCTGCCACCCTCATGGCGGTCGCCGTCGCGACTATCGCCGCCGCCGACTCGTCGGCTATCAACTTTGAAGCGCCCTACACCCCGGGCAGCATCAACGGCCAGGATGGCTGGAGCAGCACCGGCAGTGCCGGCAGCGGCTGCGCCTTGTACGACCACGCGGTTGTTACCAACGTTCTTGGAGCACCCGCTTCCTTCGGCGCTCAGAGCCTGCGGATCTCAAACGCCGTCACCAGCGGCTGCTTCGGCGATCAAACGTTCTCAAAGTCGTTGGCCGACGAAGCCGGTGAGACGACGGCGGAGGATGACGGCGTTTCCGGGCCACGCCAAACCTACTTCGAAGCAAGCTGGGACTTCGCATCGACCGTCCCGGGATCGGAGCAGGTGGGTCTATCGGTTGTTGCCAGCCCTGACCGCGGTGACGGTGCCCGCATGAGTTGGATCCAGATGAAGGACACCTCGACGGGGCTCGAGGTCAACTTCTACGACTATCAGGCAGCGATCAATCCGGGTTGTGACGAGGACGGCTACGCATTCGTACTTTCGAACGTCGCGAATAATCTCGACCGCACAGTACCTCATTCGATTCGAGTAACGATGCTGTTTGTAGAGGGCGCAGCCAACGATGTTGTGAAGGTTTACGTCGATGGCGTTCTTCTCCATACCGGCACAAGTTGGGAGGACTACTTCCGCGA
>JANPDX010000538.1:0-2034 GCA_031431695.1 Dehalococcoidia bacterium | reverse complement strand
TCAGTCTCGCCCGGTGCTTTGGAAGCCGGTAGACTCAGCATTATCCGCACGAATGTTCGACTTATGACGCAGACCTACGTTGCCCTTGACCTCGAAACGACTGGCCTCGACCCGGAACGCGACCGGATCATCGAGGTTGGCGCTTCACGCTTTGATGCCGCCGGAAATGAACTCGAGACGCTCTCCTACGTTGTGAACCCCGGGCGGGCTGTACCGGCGTTCATCGAACGCTTCACTGGCGTGACCAATGAGATGACCGCTCGCGCACCGAAGCTCGCGTCCATACGCTCTGAAGTGGAACGGTTCGTAGGCGACTCGATCATCGTCGGGCACAACATCGGTTTCGACCTTCGACACCTCGCCGGTGAGCAGGTAAAGCTGCCGGCGCGCGCAGTGGACACCGCGGAAATGGCGAGATACCTGTTGCCCACCCTTCGTGGTCACGGGCTGATGGAAGTCGCTGGCGCGCTTGGTATTGAAGCGGGCGACCACCATCGGGCGTTGAGCGACGCACGGACTGCTGCTGCCGTCTTTGTCGGCCTGTTGCGACTCGCCGAATCAATGCCTAACGGTCCGCGGTACCAGCTCGCGCGATTTGTTGCGCTTCATGAACCGTTGCTGGCCCAGGTGATCGCAGGCGATGAGTGGGACCGCCGGCCTGGCGGGATTCACGTTCCCGTGCTCCGGCCAGCCGGTGAACTCGAACCGCTGGTCGCCCGAGAGCCACGCATTCCTATCGCCGCAGCCGATCTGGCAAAGGCGTTTTCGGCCGCGCCAGCCGTTTTCGAACGATTCGAAGAGCGGCCGGAGCAACTGGAGATGGCAGAGGCTGTTCGACAGGGCTTCCAACGAGGCGGGCACTGGCTCATCGAGGCGGGGACGGGCGTTGGAAAATCCTTCGCATATCTGCTTCCCGCCGCACTCCACGCCGTCAAGAACGGCGAACGAGTAGTGGTCTCGACGAACACAATCGCGCTGCAGGAGCAATTGCTCGCCAAGGACATCCCGGCCCTGCGCGAGGTCCTGGTGGCCGCCGGGCTGATTAAGGCTCCGGAGGACTTTCGCGCGGCTCTGCTGAAAGGCCGGTCGAATTACCTGTGCATGCGTCGTTGGGTCGGCAGCTACGGCGCAGGTTTGGGTGATCCCGACTTCGCCAGGTTGAGTTCAGCGATGCTGGTTTGGCTGGAAGAGACGGAAACCGGCGACAGGGCCGAACTCAATCTCGACCCGGCGGAATGGGCTACGTGGCAGAGGTTCTCGGCGCAGGACACGGACTGCCTTGCGCGCCAGGATCGGCACGTCAGGGAAGGCAACTGCTTTCTGCAACGAGCCCGGCAGTCTGCGGAGTCGGCGCACATACTCGTTGTGAACCATGCCCTCCTGCTCGCCGACCTCGTCGCCGGCGGCAGCGCGCTCCCCGAATATGACCACCTGATCATCGACGAAGCGCACAACCTGGAGGACGCGGCGACGAACCAGTTCGGCGGAAGCGTGAGCCTCCGAAAAACGATAGAGGCGCTTGACGGAATCCACCGCAGAGCGGCCCGCGATCACCGTGAAGGGGGAGTCGTGACGCTTGTCCGCGGGCTGCCGGAAGAATCTTTCGGCGCCGTCGCCCGGGCAGTAGAAGAGTCAGTAACGCGTTGTACGGAAAAAGCGCGGCCATTTTTCGAAGCGCTGGCGATGCTGGTCCCGAGGGAAGGCGAGGACGAGCGCATCCTTGTCACAGCGGGTATTCGGCACAGCGATACCTGGGAGCGCATCGAGGCCGCCTGGCACGAATTCGAGCTGGGCCTGCGCGATGTTGAAGCGCGAGTCTCGACCGCGCGAAAGCTCGTCGCTGAAGCTCCGATTGAATCGGCCGACGTGCTCGCCAACGAAATCGATTCTGCCTTGCGCAAGGTCTCCGAGCTGCACCTGCAGACGCAACAACTGCTGGGCGCGGCATCCGACGACTTGATCCTCTGGGTAGGGCGGGACCGAGACCTGACCGGAACGCTCAACATGGCGCCGCTGGAAGTTGGTCCCCGGCTC
>JANPDX010000537.1:0-1674 GCA_031431695.1 Dehalococcoidia bacterium | reverse complement strand
AAGAAGGCCCACTCCAGCAGATACGTCGATGGCCCGCCGATGAAGAACACGAAGAACTTCGAATGGAACCACGGCATCGGCGAAATCGTGACGGGGCTGATCGATGCCGGGCTTCGGCTGGAGTTCCTCCACGAACATCGGGAGATGGCCTGGCAGGGTCTGCCGTGGATGGTCTCCAGCGAAGAAACGGCGGAAGGCACACGGCACGCGCGCCGCACGGCCTGGATGCTGCCCCCTGAACAACGCGACTGGTGCCCGCTGATGTACTCGCTCAAGGCGACGCGTCCCGCATGAGCGGCTGCTTGTGCCGCTTGGAACTGACGGGCGGTGGATCTCGTGAACCCGTAGGTCGCTCGCGAGTGTTCGTGACACTTCGCGCCGGTGTGGTGGCAACGGCCAGGGTGGCCGAACGGGGCGCGGAGGTGTCTAATCGCACTCCGCCAACCGGGGGGAGGCGCCAACCATGAACCAACAGGATAACGCGCCGAAGATTGGGATTCTCTGGCGGGGGAGGCCCGATGCACCCGTACCCACAGGGGCTGAGGGTTCGCTGAGTCGCGCATTCGCGGAGATCGAAGCTCGTGGCGTCCAGGCAGTGCCAGTGGTCTTCGACGAAACAATCGTCGATAGAGTGAGAGAGCAACTGCTTGGACTCGATGGGGTGCTCGTCTGGGTGGACCCGCTGGACCGTGGCCGGGACCGATCCGTTCTCGATGCCCTCCTTCGCGATGTCGCGAGGCGCGGTGTCTGGGTGAGCGCACACCCCGACACCATCCTCAAGATGGGCACGAAGGACGTTCTGGTGCGGACGCGGGAAATGGCCTGGGGCACGGAAACCTATCTGTATGCGTCGGCCGAGGAACTCGCGGAACGATTGCCCGCTCTCCTCCGAACTGGCCCGCGAGTTCTCAAGCAACACCGCGGTAACGGGGGCAACGGGGTCTGGAAGGTCGCATTGTTGCGAGATGCAACGCCCGCCGGGGCTGCGCGAGTGCAGGTGCTGCACGCCCTACGCGGAAGCCGGATCGAGGAGATGGGGTTCGCCGAACTCATCGAGCGGTTCCGGGCTTACTTCGCGAACGGCGGCTGCATGGTCGATCAGCCGTATCAGGAGCGGCTCGGCGAGGGCATGATCCGCTGTTACCAGGCCGGGAATCGGGTGGCTGGCTTCGGCCATTAGTTTGTGACGGCGCTCTTGCCGCCGCCGCCCGGGACCGTCGAATCGCCTCCGCCACCGCCGCGCTATTACTTCGGCCCGGACAAACCGGAGTTCCAGGCCCTCAAGAGCCGCCTGGAAACGGGCTGGATCGAGGAGATGCAGCGCCTTTGCGGGGTGGATAGCGACTCGTTGCCGGCCCTCTGGGATGCGGACTTCCTGCTCGGACCAAAGTCCGCCTCCGGTGAAGATACCTACGTGCTGTGCGAAATCAACATCAGCGCGGTGTCCCCGTTCCCTGAAGAAGCCGCTGCGCCGCTCGCCCGGGTAGCGATCACCAGCGTGTTGCGCACTCGAGAGCTTCGCGCCTAGGCTTCGGCCACCACCAACGAGGCGGGACTACGCATGGCGAATCAACTGCTGGATGTGATGACTGAGGCGGCAACGCGATTCCTCGACGCGCTCGACCCGGCGCAGCGCGAACGCGCGACCCGGCCATTCGAGGGCGAAGCCGAGCG
>JANPDX010000536.1:0-6157 GCA_031431695.1 Dehalococcoidia bacterium | reverse complement strand
CAGAGTACGGCGGTCTTCCCATCACAGAAGGCGTGGGCGCTGGTTTCCCAGCCCGGCATGTCGCGTTCGATGACGATGGTCTCGCTCGATGTGCCGAACTGCCGGTCGATGAGCATCTCCCGCGCGCTTTGCAGCGCATCCTCGCGCGTTGCGCACCCGACCGCGCCCTTTCCCGCGGCCAGACCCGAGGCTTTCACCCACAACTTTCCCTCCGGCAGCGACTCGATGTATGCATTGGCCGCCGCGACACTGGTGAAGGACTGTCCCGCGGCGGTCGGAATCTTGTGGCGGGCCATGAAGCCCTTCGCCCACGACTTACTGCCTTCGATCCTTGATGCGGCGGCGGAAGGCCCGTAGCAGAGGACACCCTGTTCCTGAAGACGGTCCACAAGGCCAAGCGGTTGCGGGTCGTCGCTGGAAGCGAGGTAGAAATCGATGCGGTTCGCTTTCGCGGCCGCGACGATGCCGTCGATATCTGTTGTCTTGACGGGGATGTTCGTGGCGAGCAGGGCGGTGCCGCTGTTCCCCGGCGCCACAAAGACATCTTCGACAAGCGGAGACTGGCGGAGTTTCCAGGCGGTCGCGTGTTCGCGGCCCCCGGAGCCAACAAGCAATACTCGAGCGCCCACTTAGGAACCTACTCCCATTCGATAGTACCCGGCGGCTTTGGCGTGATGTCGTAAACCACGCGATTGATGCCCTGGACTTCGTTCACGATCCGGTTCGACATTCGCGCCAGCAGTTCGTGAGGCAGCCGGGCCCAGTCAGCCGTCATCGCGTCATCGGCCACAACTGCGCGGATAGCCACGGCATAGCCGTAGGTGCGGTAGTCACCCTGTACGCCCACGGTCTTCGTATCGGTGAGCACCGCGAACGTCTGCCAGATGTCCCGGTAGAGGCCCGCTTCACGGATCTCGTCCATGACGATCAGGTCGGCCTTGCGGAGTATCTCAAGGCGCTCTTTCGTGACTTCGCCGATGCAGCGGATAGCCAGCCCGGGCCCCGGGAACGGGTGGCGCCAGACGATCTCTTCCGGGAGCCCGAGGGCTTCACCGACCCGGCGTACCTCGTCCTTGAAGAGGTAGCGCAACGGTTCAACCAACCCCAGCTTCATGTCCGCCGGGAGCCCACCAACGTTGTGGTGCGTCTTGATTACCTGTGCGCCCTTGCCGTGGGCGCCGCTTTCTATCACGTCCGGGTACAGCGTTCCCTGGCAGAGGAAGCGGGCGTCTTCGATTGCGCGCGATTCGTGTTCGAAGATCCGTACGAAGGTGTTGCCGATACGAATGCGCTTCGTTTCGGGGCTCGTGACCTCGGCCAGTTGGCCAAGGAACTGTTCCTCGGCTTCAACGTGTATGAGGTTAATATTCATGTTTCGGCGGAACGTAGCCACCACTTCCTCGGCCTCGCCGGACCGAAGCAGGCCGTTGTCGACGAAGATGCACACCAGTTGATCGCCGATGGCGCGATGCACGAGCGCGGCGGCGACGGCGCTATCGACCCCGCCCGAGAGCCCGCAAATGACCCGCCCGCTGCCGACCTGCTTACGGATCGCCGCGACGGTCTCTTCGATAAAGTTGCCTGCCGTCCAGGTGCCTTCGCTGCCGCAGACGTCGCGCACGAAGTTGCGGAGCATGTCCTTGCCACGCGGCGTGTGCACCACTTCCGGGTGGAACTGGAGACCGTAGTAGCCGCGAACGGGGTCAGCCATCACCGCGTAGGGTGAGTTGCCGGAATGGGCGATGGAGGTGAATCCCGGTGGAAGCGATTCGAGCCGGTCGCCGTGGCTCATCCAGACATCTACCTGGTCGGGCAGTCCGGCGAGCAGCGGCGTCGCCACGGAGCGGGTGATAGAGGCGGGGCCAAATTCGCGCTCGGTGCCCGGGACGACCTTGCCGCCAAGCTGGTGCGCCAGGAGCTGCATTCCATAACAGATACCAAGGATCGGCTTCCCGGATTCGAAGACCCAGGCCGGCGCGAGCGGCGCGTCCTCATCGTAAACCGAAGACGGACCCCCGGAGAGGATGTAGCCGCGCACATCGAGGCCCTGGACGCGTTCCGCCAGCGCATCCCAGGGGATAAGCTCGCAGTAGGTGTTGAGCTCTCGCACGCGGCGGGCGATGAGCATGGAATACTGGGCACCGAAATCCACGACGACGATGGTCTCGTGGCCTTCAGCGGGATCGTTGGCAGCGGTTCTTTGTGCTTCGGCAAGGGTGTCGGTCATCGAATGCGCGGTACCCATGACTCAGGTTAGCCAGAATGTAGACTTTGGTCTACGAATTCGGTGGCGAAGAGAGGCCGCCGCCACAAAGGAACGAAGGAACGAAGGGACAAAAGAATTTGAAGGTCTTTGGAACTGGTGATGCTGGTGTTCAAGCCGCCGTGGAGGCGCTGCGTGGCGGTCAACTCGTGATTCTTCCGACGGACACCGTGTACGGCATTGCCGCCGACGTTACCCGGGACAGCGCCGTCAGCGCGATCTATGCGGCGAAGCGGCGACCGCCGGACGTTCCGCTGCAGCTCCTGTTTGGCCGCGATCCCGCGCTCCTCGAACGATTCGCCGTGCCGACCAGGGCCGCGAGGGTTCTCGTTGATACGCTTGGCCCCGGGGGCTGGACCATCGTCGTGCCCGCTGCGGAAGGCTGGGAGAGCCCGGCATTGAGCGGAGGACGGACGGTCGGGTTTCGGATGGTGCCCGTCAAGGTAACTCTGGATGTGATTGACCTGTTGGGGATCCCGCTTGCCGCTTCGAGTGCGAACGATCGGGATGGGCCGAGCCCGTTGACCTGCGGCGAGGCCGTTGTCCAGGTCGGCGAATCCTGCGCCCTCGCAATTGATGACGGGCCAACCGCGATGGGCCTGGATTCGACCGTGATCGATGTCTCCGGCGAGGAGCCGCGCATCCTCCGGGAAGGTGCCATAGACCGCGAAACCGTCGCCCGTATACTTGGTTTGGCCCAAATCCCAGTGTTGAGGAGCGTACGCCCATGAAGGTCGGTTTCGGCGCGGATCACGCTGGTTTCGAACTGAAACAGCACCTTATAGAAACGGCAAAATCGCTCGGCCACGAACCCGTGGACTTCGGCGCCTACGCCGCTGAAAGCGTCGATTACCCGGACTTCGCTGAGCCGGTCGCGCGCGCCACGGTCGCTGGCGAAGTCGACCTTGGCGTCGTGATCTGTAGTAACGGCGTCGGCGTTAGCATCGTCGCGAACAAGGTCCCGGGCGCCCGCGCCGCACTCTGCCACTCGCATTGGGGCGCGGCCCGCGCCCGCCAGCATACCGACGCCAACATTCTGGCCCTCGGCGCATGGGAAATCGGCCGAGCCATTGCGGACGAATGCCTGACGGCGTTTCTTTCGTCTACCCCCGAAGGCGGCAACCACAGCCGCCGGCGGGAAAAGCTCGCAAAAGTTGAACGCCGCGGCATCGGAGCTCCGGCCGCCGAATGAGTACGGGCATCGGAAAGAAGACGGTCCGCGATATCGAAGTCGCCGGGAAGCGCGTGCTGGTGCGGGCGGACCTGAACGTCCCCCTCGAAAAAGGCGTGGTCACCGATGACACCCGCATTCGCGAATCGCTCCCGACAATCCAGTACCTGCTCGATCAGGGCGCTCAGGTGATTGTCTGTTCGCACCTCGGCCGCCCGAATGGGCCTGATCCGGAACTTTCGCTCGCCCCCGTGGCGGGCCGCATGTCGAACCTGTTGGGACAGGAAGTGCTCTTTGCCGGGGATTGCGTCGGCCCGGTCGCGGAGGAAGCCGTCGCCGCGATGGGGCGTCATGTGCTCCTTCTGGAAAACCTCCGCTTCCACGCGGAGGAAGAGAAAAACGGTCCGCTTTTCGCCGAACAGTTGGCTGCGCTCGCGGATGTCTTTGTGAACGACGCCTTCGGTGCTGCCCATCGAGCGCATGCGTCAACCGAGGGAGTTACGCATCACCTGCCCTCGGTCGCGGGAATCCTGATGGAAAAGGAAGTCCGCTATTTGAGCGCACTCGTAGCCAATCCCCCGAAGCCGTTCGCGGCTGTCGTCGGCGGGGCCAAGGTGAGCACCAAGATCCCGGCCATCGCCCACCTGCTGCCGAAGATCGACATGCTGTTCGTGGGTGGCGGGATGGCGAACACCTTCTTGAAGGCGACCGGGATCGATGTGCAAATGTCGCTGGTCGAGGACGAACAGGTCGCTGCCGCGCGGAACATCCTCCAGCGAGCGAAAGCGGCGGGCGTCGAAGTGTACCTCCCGGTCGATGTCGTTGCGGCGAGCAAGTTCGCCGCTGATGCCGAGGCGCTGGTTCGCGATGTTCGCGAGATCCCCCGAGGGTATATGGTGCTGGACATCGGCCCCGAATCCGTCAGGCGCTACGCGGAGGCGCTCAAACGGGCCAAAGCGGTGATCTGGAATGGACCGATGGGAGTGTTCGAGATGGAGAAGTTTTCCCACGGGTCGTTCGACCTGGCCCGCGTAATCGCCAACCTTGATGCGACCACGATCGTCGGTGGCGGTGAAACCGCCGCAGTCGTCGCCCTGGCCGGTCTGCAATCGCGGTTCACCCATGTTTCGACCGGCGGCGGCGCCTCGATCGAGATGCTCGAAGGCCGTGAACTGCCAGGCGTTGCCGCGCTGATGGACGTCTGATGGCCTCGCCGAAAGTCACAGACCCGGGGCCTGCACCCCTCCTCTTCGGGTATCGCGGCATCCGGCTCCTTCAAGCCATTGTCGCGATCGCGGCCGGGGCTCTCGCCATCGGCGGCGTTGTGCTCCTGAAAGCCTACCTTGATGGGGACTCGCCGATTTACCTGGGGGTGGCCGTCATCTTTGCGGTCTTGTTCCTCTGGCTCTTTGGGATCGCTTTGCGGTTGCCGACGTCGTTTGTCGCGATTTCGCAGGACAAAATGCGCATCCGCTTTGGCGGCTTCGTCGATACCACTGTCGAAACGCGCGAGGTCTTGGGCGCGCGTCTTATCGACTGGAAGCTGTGGCAGGGCCTTGGCGTGCGTACGGGTTTCGGCGGAGATGCGGCGCTCGTCGCGGCCTGGGGTCCGGCAGCCGAAATCACCCTCAAACGCCCGATTCGCGTCTGGCTTATTCCCCGCCTGTGGCGAATCAAGGCAACCCGGATCACGCTGAGCGTGCGTAATCCACACAAGATGGTCGAACGCTTCGGGCCCCTGCCAGCAGTTGCGCCGAGCAGCAACAAGAAGCGCCGTTAGGAGTCCCCATGAGAACGCCATTCGTCGCCGGCAACTGGAAGATGAACACAACCGAGGCGGAAGCTGTCGCGCTCGCGAAAGCGGTCGTCGATTCGACGCGCGGTGCCGCGTGCGATGTGGCTGTTGGTGTGCCCTTCCCGCATCTCGCTTCGGCCCGCCAAGCGCTCCGCGGATCCCATGTCGGGCTCGCAGCCCAGGACGTGTACTGGGAGCCGAAGGGCGCCTTCACCGGCCAGGTGAGCGTCCCCATGCTCGCCGACTACTGCCAGCACGTCATCATCGGGCACAGCGAACGGCGCCAGTTCTTCGGTGAGACCGATGACTGGGTGAACAAGAAGCTGGCCGCCGTCCTCGCCTCAACAATGGACCCGATAGTCTGCATCGGCGAATTGCTGGAGGAGCGCCGCGGCGGGCTGACCGAAGAGGTGCTCTACCGCCAACTGAGGGCGGGACTTGCCGGCCACACGCTTTCGGCGCGAGTGACCATCGCGTACGAACCCGTGTGGGCTATCGGCACCGGCGAAACCGCAACGTCCAAGGTCGCGCAGGAAGCCTGTGCCTACATTCGGGGCGTGCTGCACGAAATTGCACCAGTTGCCTCCGGCGTGATGCGCATCCAGTACGGCGGCAGCGTCAACGCCGAAAACGCCGCGGAACTTCTCTCGCAGCCAGACATCGATGGCGCACTCGTGGGTGGCGCGTCGCTCAAGGCAGACCAATTCGGGGCGATTTGCGCCGCGGCGAAAGGATAGCCACCACGGAGACACTGAGGACACGGAAATTATTTGGAGTTTGCGGAGGAGTCGCCCGGCCGCGGCCAAATCTCCTCCTCGCCCGCGACGGTAGGAGTCGGGAGCGGGGGTCGGGGGGTGAGGGCCGCCTCCGTGGTGAAACCTCATGCTGAGACGTTTGGTGGCAATCGTTGGCGCGACCGGGACGGGCA
>JANPDX010000535.1:0-4233 GCA_031431695.1 Dehalococcoidia bacterium | reverse complement strand
GCCCCTGATCTCTCACCCGCGCCCCCGCAAAGGCCCGACTGTAAAGGAGGGCGCTGCGTCACTGTCCACGCCTCGCTCGGTGTCTTGACCCGCACCACTGGGTCTCCTCTGATCTGGTCAAGCATGCCGAAGCAGGCACTCCCTATAATTCCGGCCATGGCTGAAACGTACGAACACATTCTTATCGACCGCGTTGGCACCGATGGGCGGGTCGCCCGGGTCACGTTGAATCGCCCCGAAAAAATGAACTCGCTGTCGCAGGAGCTCTTGTTCGAATGGAACGACGCACTGCATGAACTCGAAGCCGACGATTCGGCCCGCGTGATCATCGTCCGCGGCGCCGGGCGCACCTTCAGCGCGGGCTATGACCTCGCCCCCGCGCGGGGCGGCGCCGATGCCGTCGTCCGGCGCTACAAGTCCGTCGATGACCAGAAGCGCCGCCTCATCATGGGCACACGCACCGGCATGCAGCAGATCACCGATATCCACATGTACTTCTGGAACATGGCGAAAGTCACCATCGCCCAGATCCACGGCTACGCGCTGGCGGGCGGTTGCGAGCTGGCGATGATGGCCGACCTTGTGGTCGCGGCGGAAGACGCGCAGCTCGGACACCCCGGCCTGCGTGGGCTCGGCACCAGCCGCACGGGTGTCATCTGGCCGCTGGTCGTCGGGATGCGGAAGGCGAAAGAGCTGTACTACACCGGCGATTCGGTCAGCGGCACCGAGGCGGAACGCATCGGCATGATCAACTACGCCTGGCCGAAGGGAGATCTGGAGACCAACACCATCGCTCTGGCCGACCGGATGGCGACAATGAACGCCGACCACCTGGCGATCCTCAAGCTGAACATGAACCGGTTCTACGAAAACATGGGCATTTACAGCTCCGTGCGGAGCTCGACGGACCTCGACGCGGCCGGCCAGTTCACCGGCTACTCCTACGCGTGGCAGGACAAAATGCGCGAAAGCAACCAGGCCGGGACCGGCCTCAAAGGCGCGCTCGACTGGCGCGATGGGCCGTTCCGGGAAAAGTCGCCGGGGACGAAGCGGTAGTCACTGCTTTCGCTTACGTCTCTTGGAACAACATCGCGACGCATTTGCGATGGCTCGACACCTTCCGGAAGGCCTGAGTTAGTCTTGTACCGAGAGGGCGAACACGTTGCGCAGAAATCCGTTCAGAAGCTCCTCCGGGTGGGTTCGCGGGACCTACCAATTCGGCCTCGAAGTCAGTTCATTTCAGCCCGATCGCACTGACGAACGCTGGTGGGTTTCCCGCCGAAAGCTCGACGAGCGATCGATGGCGGAATTGAACACCAGGGCCCAGGGAACTCGCATCGACCTGGAACTCAAAGGTGTCGCCAGCGACCGGGGCCAATATGGCCACATGGGTCTCTATCAGCGAGAGTTCGCCGTTGATGCCGTACGTGAGATTCCGCCCGCGACGAAGAAAGAGAATAACAAGTGAGACTCGGCAGACGTTCTGGCAGCGGCGATGTCATCGACCGGCGCGGCTCCGGCAGCAGTGGCGGCGGTATGCCGCTACCACTTTCCATGGGAGGCGGCGGTATCGGGATTGGGACAGTGGTCATCCTCTTAGTGATCGTGCTCATCAGCCGTTGTTCCGGCGGAGGAGCGGGGGGTTACGACATTGGCCTTCCCCAGTTCCCCGGCGCAGTCCCACCGGGCGATAACACCGTCAGCAGCCCGACGGATGACATAGGCGCTTTCGTCGAAGACGTCGTCGTTGATGTCCAGGACAACTGGACCGCGTTCTTCAGCGGCTCTGGCCAGAGCTATGAGCGCGCGAAACTCGTGTTGTTCACGGGCGCGACCTCTTCCGCTTGCGGCCAGGCCTCTTCCGCGACCGGGCCTTTCTATTGCCCCGCTGACCGGATGGTTTATCTCGACACCGGCTTCTTCGACGAGTTGCACCAGCGCTTCGGGGCCCCGGGCGACTTCGCGCAGGCATACGTGATCGCCCATGAGATCGGCCATCACGTTCAAACCCTCACTGGCACCAGTCAGAAAGTGCAGACCGAATCGCAGCGCAATCCAGACAAAGCCAACGAACTCTCAGTCCGGCTCGAACTCCAGGCCGATTGTTACGCCGGGGTCTGGGGATATTCGGCCGCGCAGCGTGGGATTCTTGACCCCGGCGACCTCGAAGAGGCATTGACCGCGGCCGCGGCCATTGGCGATGACCGGCTACAGAAGGATGCCGGCGTAAAGGTGAACCAGGACACCTGGACCCACGGTTCCTCCGAGCAACGCCAGCGCTGGTTCAAGCAGGGCTTCGACTCGGGTGACCCAAACAAGTGCGACACATTCTCAGGCGGAATCTAGTCGGACCGTTCAGGGGAGGAGCCGCGGGCCCGAATTGGGCTTGCCAAACGCAAAAGGCGGCCCTGTTCGGGGCCGCCTCTGCGATAGCGCCCTGGTTGGCGAACTGCGCTGCTAGACGTTGCCCGCCCGAAGTTTTTCGTTTTGCAGTTCGAGTTCCCGCTCCATCTTTTCGCGCTGACTCAGGGCTTCCGCAGCCGAAATGATGCTGTCTTGGGTCGAATTGCTGTCTTCGATATCGGGGCCTGGTGCGGAAAGCCGGTGCTCGTCGAGTTCGTCTTTTCGGAGCGTCAGGCTGACCTGGTCGGGTGTGCTCCCACTGATGTACGAGGTACTCAGCCAGTAGTCCTTCGCCATCGGGACATCGAGTTTGAAGTAACCCCCGTGGAGTTCCCTCACGTAGCCGAACTTCACCCCATCCAGGGTGACAACCGGCGTGTCGATCATTGGCTCGCGGGCCTCTTGTGTTGGCGTGCTCATGTTTTCGAACCTCCTTCTGGAGTGAAGTTGATGGGCGCCACAACCACCGTACCCCCGCTACGAACCCATCACAACCGCGCAACGTGAAGATTCTGGAATGTCTAATCCCGGCTGGCGCGATTCTGGACCGAACCTCTGGATTGCGAAGCGCATCTGATACGATGTCTCTGGAGACATCACAATGGACATCACTCGCAATACCCGGAGCCGTCGGATTACCATCAGCGTCCGCGAGGACCTTGTTGATGGATTGGATTCGCATGTGGCCGCGGGAGCCGCTGACAATCGCACAAACCTCATCAGTGACGCCATCGTTCGAGAACTACGGCGGCTACGCAACGCCGCCATCGACGCCGAAATCCTGGCGTTGGCGGATGACCCGAAATTCCAGGCGATGGACGAACAGCTGACCAGGGAGTTCGCGAGCAGCGACGCGGAAGTCTGGGCGATGCTCGATGCGATTGATGGTGGCTATTTCAATGAACCGGGGTGACGTCTACCTTGCCCGTCACGACCCGGTTGAAGGTTCCGAACAGGGCGGGATTCGGCCCGTCCTGATTGTTTCACGCGACTCCCTGAATTCCCGTCGGGATCATGTCGTGACCGTGCCCTTCACTCGGACGCAGCTTCTAAGACCGTTCCCTACTCACGTCGTCGTGCAGGCCGGAGATGGGGGGCTGCGCACCATTTCGGTGGTGAGAACCGAGCATATTCGTGTTATGGCGAAGAGCAGGCTGTTGGAACGATGGGGGCGCATCGATGACGACACCATGGCCCGAGTTGACGAAGCGCTCAAGGCGCTGCTCCAACTGTCCTAGTCCCGGCTGGCGAGCGTGCCCGCGGCGATGCCGACGAACACGCCGAGGACCGTTTCGATGATGTGGGTGAGGGTGACGCCAACCTGTGGGTTGCCGCCGGTGGCGCCGAGCAGGACGAGCCCGCCCAGTGCCAGCAAGAGCGTGGCCGCGAGTACGGCGACGATGATGGAAACCAGCCGTCCGACGGGTATGTCTTCATTCATCGCGAGTCACCCGTCCCGATATGGGCGAGAGGCGGGCGGCCCTGCCTCGCCCGGCGAGGCCGTGAAGCAGAAGTTGCGAGCTGGCTATCAGGAGAATGCGGCTGGCGGTCAGCCAGGGGTGTGGAGCAACAGGTGCTCGATCGATTGCGACGTGCATATCGGGGCCTCCAGGTGTGGTGTGTTTCCACGCTGGAGAACGCGTCACGCAAACCCAAGGCGGTCATGACAACTCGTCAGGCGTTGGCACCGGGGGACGGCGGGTGGTGCTTCCATTTCCCCATCTTCCCGTGAAACGCGTGGAAAGCGCCGACGACGTAAGCGCGCTCGTTGGGATGTTGCCCCTGTAGCCTCAGCCGGGCGAGAAACGCAACGTCACGCGCGAAATGCAA
>JANPDX010000534.1:0-8787 GCA_031431695.1 Dehalococcoidia bacterium | reverse complement strand
CCTATAACGGCCCACTCGACATTTCCGTTGGCAAGGGTGTCCCCGCGAGCGAGATAGCGTTAGACGCAAAGCTGGCCGCGAACGGAGGAACGGCCACGTTCAACTTCCCACTTGCCCCCCCAGTATCGGGTGGGACCGCGGACGTCACGGTCGACCCAAAGAACGCCATCAAAGAACTTCGCGAAGACAACAACGGGGCGACTTTCGTACTTTCCGCACCCGAAGACGCGCCGAAAATCGTAATTCAGGCCCCAACCGTGGGTGCCACCATTTCCGTTACTATCCAGAATACCGGCGGTGCGATGGCTGAAACGGACGTGACCGTGCGCATCAAAGTGGGGAACTCCGAAGCGGCACAGACACAGAAAATTGCGCTGCCGAAGGGCCAGACGGCAACTTTCAGCAACATGGGCAAACCGGGCTCTGGGGCGGCATCGGCCGAAGTCGTCATCAAGAACCAGGTGGTGGCCAGCACTCCGTTCACCATCCCATGACGTAACTTCCCGCCGTCGGTTCAGTTGTGCCATCAGGGCGTCATCTGTCGTCGCCTTCGGCCGTAGGATGAGCCCGTGGATGTTGTTGAAGCGATCAAGCGGCAAATCGATCTGGCTGAGTACGTCGGGCGGATCACTCCACTGCAGAAGTCTGGCCGGAGCCTCAAAGGACTTTGCCCGTTCCACACCGAAAAGACTGCTTCGTTTTACGTGTTTCCCGAGCGAGGCAACTGGCGCTGCTTCGGCAGTTGCGGCGAAGGGGGCGACCTTTTCACGTTCGTTCAGAAGCGCGCGAACACCGATTTCCGAGGGGCACTACGCGTACTCGCCGCGGAGGCCGGGGTCGAGCTCACACCTGAGGATTCGAAGAAACGGTCGCAAAACGAACGCTTGGCTGCCGTTGTCTCGGCTTCCGTCGAGTTCTACCAGCGGTGTCTGAAAGAACCCGGCGGGGAAGACGCGATGCGCTACTTCCATGAAAAGCGCGGTCTGACAACAAACACCATCGACACCTGGCGGCTTGGCTGGGCGCCCAACGAATGGCGAGTCCTTCGTAGCTTTCTCCATAATCGCGGCTATGAAGAGCGCGACATGGTCGCCGCCGGAATGCTGGTGGAGAGCGATGCTGGAAAGGAACCCTACGACCGGTTCCGTGGGCGAGTCATCATTCCTATCGCGAACGAACGCGGCGAGTACATCGGCATGGGCGGACGTGGCCTGCACAGTGAGGAACCGAAGTATCTGAACTCGCCACAGTCTGACCTGTTCGACAAGGGACGGACGTTGTTCGGGCTGCCGAATGCGGTGGCCGCAATTCGCGAATCCGGTACCGCCGTCGTCGTCGAAGGCTATATGGACGTTCTCGGCCCATGGCAGGCCGGGTTCACCAATGTCGTCGCGACCATGGGCACCTCTCTCACCGAACACCACGCGACCCTCCTTCGACGGCATGCGAAGCGAATTGTCCTCGCGATGGACCCCGATGCCGCCGGTCTCGCGGCCGCCGAACGCGCCGGGGGTCTGTTTCTTGGGCTCGAGTCTCCCGAACGGATGGGCCAGGCCGTCCGCGCCGCGGACGCGATTGTGAGCTCGCACGAGATGGAACTCCGCGTCGCGCCGCTTCCAACCGGCAAGGATCCAGACCAGATCGCTCGCGAAGACCCGGAACAGTGGCGCAAAGCGATCGATTCGTCCGCGCCGTTTGCCGAATTCCTGCTTCGGAGAGCGATGGATGGCCAAAAGGTCGAATCGCCAGTCCAGGCCCGAGAACTTGTTGACCGGCTTCGGCCCGTTCTCGTCGCGGTTCGGGACCCGCTCGAACGGGCGGTCTACGTCCAGCGCGTCGCCCGTCACCTCGGCATTGGCGAAGAAGCTGTTTTGGAGCGGCTACGCGCCGGCGGACCAACCGCCCAGGGCCATCACGGGCCACGGAGGCAACAGTCCACGCCGCTTTCGCCCGAAGAAGTGCTGCTTGCCATTTTGCTCAAGCATCGCGGTTTGCGGCAGGTGTTTCGCAACTACCCCGCTTCGTTATTTAGCGGCTCGGTGGAACGAGAGATGTTCGTGCGCTGGCTCCGAGACGATGAAACCTTGATTCGCATTGAAGAAGGCGATCCGGTCGGAGACCGGGCGCGCGTCCTCGAAGGCCGCCGGCTGCCGCCCCTCACTGAGTCCGAAGCACGGAACGCAGCCCAGGACAAGGTGCGGGAGATACTGCGCGAGCGAATCGTGCTCCACCAGGCTGCCCGCTCCGAAGAACTTGCGGAGGCTGAACGGACGCTGGGCGCCAATCACGTGGCCGAACTTGCCATGGCCACATGGTTGGGAACCATGCCGGGAGATGCCGACCGATTGCTCGCGGAAGCGGTTGTCGAAGAACTTCAGCTTGGGTTGAGTCTTCACAGGCGTGAGACGCCAAACGCTGTTTAGCGGGCGCCTTAACAAAGATTTTACATTACGTTCTGAATCCGAATCCGCCTTGTGTGAACTACACCATCTTGACACCGTCCCTCCACGGAAGGTATTACATACCGACTGGTCGATAAATGACCAGTAAGAGAAGCGTGAGGTACCTCAATGGTAAAGCTCCGGACGCTCCTCGTTCTCGGCGCGCTCGCCGCAGTTACTGTCGTTTCCGCGGCAGTCCCTGCAATGACGATTAGCTGGTAGCGAGAGCAACCAACCAACGTGAAAGCGGGCCGCAAGGCCCGCTTTCGCTATCTCCCGCAGCTCCAGCGGGTGCGCGGGGGCTCAGGCGCCCTCGGCACGAGAGCCGGCCGCTTCGTCAATCCGGCGGTACAACATCCCCGCATCGATGAATCGGGCCACGGTTTCCGCAAGCTCCAGGGCCGGTGAGGGAGCCAATCCTCTGTCGATAGCAGCCCTGGAGAGCAGATCGAGCCTGGCCGCAACGAATCGTTCAACGACCGTGCGAACGTGAGGTTCGATTGCGGCAGCCCGCCAGAGTTCGCTCATTAGGGCGGCGTGTTGTGAATCGCCCCCGAGGCCGAGATACTGCATTGATGCCTCCGACGCGGCCGTGCCTGATCGAATCCCGGCAGCCACGCGTTCCATCCGCCACTCAGCGTGCTCAAGGAGAACCTGGACCACACCCAGGTAGAGGTCCAGCTTCGAGGGAAAATGGGCGTAGACCGCCCCCTTCGATAGCCCGACCGATGCAGCGATGCCATCGACCGATGCTCCGTCGAATCCTCTTTCAGCGAACGCAGTGGCAGCAGCGCGCAGCAGTGCCGCGCGCGTCCTAGCCCGTCGCTCTTCCTGGCGCATCGCTATCCTGCCTCCATGCGGGAAGATACAGGGGCTTTCTCGGGGCTCCGTGTTCCTCTTCCCGCCACCGCGGGAATGCTGCTTCGAAAGCCTCGACAACCTTCGGGTCGAACTGCGTTCCCGAGCAGCGCAAAATCTCGGCCATTGCCGCGTCTGGCGTCTGGCCATCGCGGTAGGGGCGGTCGGAGATGATCGCGTCGTAGGTATCACAGATCGCGAAGATCCGGGCACCCATCGGAATTTCCTCTTCCTTAAGCCGCCGAGGATAGCCTTCACCATCCCAGCGCTCGTGATGGGCGAGCACAATCTTGGCCGCCGGCCGCAGGTACGGGACCTGGGCAAGAATGCGATACCCAAGCGCTGAGTGCCGGCGCATGAATTCCCATTCTTCTTCGGTGAGCTTGGCCGGTTTCAGCAATATCGCATCCGGAACACCGATTTTGCCCACGTCGTGCATCAGCGCGCCTCGGTACACCGTCAGGAGTTCCTCTTCGTCCTTGATCCCGAGCATCTTCGCCATGTCGAGTGAATGGGTCGCCACACGGACCGAATGCCCCTTCGTCTCCTGGTCTCGGACATCGAGGGCAGTAACGAGCGATTCGAGCGTTCCCGTGTACGCCTCCCGCAACTCATCCGACATATCGCGGATTTCGACGTTGGCATGCTGCAGTTGATCGTTCGAGCGCTCAAGCCTGAGGACGTTTTCGCGGGTACGGTCAACGAACTGTGCGATTGAATAGCGGCTCAAGAGGAGCGGCAGGGCCATGACCAGGATGGCCGTTACGCCAAGCTGGGAGTATGTGACCGCCAGACCGCCCGCCACGAGGCCGAGCACGAGGTAGTGAGGCAGCAGCCACGCGAAATTGTCGCGGTAGCTGGTGCGCAACGACCGACCTGAGGTGAGGCTCATGATCGCCGAAACCGACCAGGCATCGACGGTGAAAAGAATCGCCGCGCCGCCAAGGCCTCCGAGCAGTGTGCCAACCGGCTGCCGGTAATCGTGTTCGAGGCCAGACACGCCGATACCCATCAGGAACAGTCCGGCGGCGAACGCCGCGAGCGTTTCATGTCCGAAGTTGAAAACCAGTTTGCGAGGGTTCCTGCTCGCCGTGAAATACCCGGTCATCGCGACGGCGGCGGCGGCCAGGACGCCACCCAGCGGCCCGAACAGGACCGCGGACAACAATGTGCCGACGAAACTGATCGAGACCCGGCCATCGAAATACAACTTGACGGACAACGCTTCGCACAGGGCCGTCACCAAAACCAGGCACGCCAGTGCGAATGGGTCCTCGATGGTCTGTAGGAAGAAGGCCGCTGTGAACGCGACCGATCCCGCGGCAAACATGCACGCGATCAGCCAGTCCTCGCGGACCTTCCGGGCCGTGGTTCGTTTCATCTCACTCTTTCTATCGGTCGGTCTGGTGCCATGTGACAGCACCAGCTATGTAACTTTGTTGCGAATTGGTTACTGCAACCCTGCGGACGCCACCCGGTCGGGGTCGAAAGTGAACGCTTTTCGGCGGTACGGATGGCCCGTCCCCACTGCCTTCCGCAGATTCAAACGGCCCACAACCGCAGCGGCTCGCCACACAGGAAGAACCAGTTGGCCCCGCGGATGGTGACAACGGTGACAATTGAGTGGACGCTAGTCTCCTCGAACCACCGCTTCATTCCGGTTCGCAGCGTAGACTGCCCCCATGACCAAGCCTCTCGATGGAATCGTGGTACTGGATTTCACGCGCTATCAACAGGGGCCGTTTGCGACGGTGATCCTGGCCGACTTTGGTGCCCGCGTAATTAAAGTTGAAGACCCGGCCGGGGGCGACTTTGGCCGCCGAATGTGGAAGGAACCAGACGGGTTCAGTGCCTTTTGGGAAGCACTGAACCGCGGCAAGGAGTCCATCACGATTGACCTTCGGCAACCGGACGGCAGAGCACTTGCACTTCGGCTGAGCGAGCGCGCTGATGTGGTGGTCGAGAACTTCCGGCCAGGGACCATGGACGCCTGGGGACTGGGGTACGACCAACTCCACAGCCGCAACCCACGACTGATCTACGCTCAAGCCACAGGCTGGGGTACGAAAGGGCCGATGGCCGAGCTGCCGTCATTCGATCAAATCGCACAGGCTTTCAGTGGATACGCTCAGCACAGCGGCGGCGGGCCAGGCGCAAGGCCTGAGGTTCCCTATCCCGGGGTCGCGGACCAGAGCGGCGCGATGAACCTTGCCCTGGGCATCATGACGGCGCTCTTTGTGCGGGAACGAACCGGAATCGGGCAGCGCGTCGAAGTGTCCCTCCTCGGCACCCAACTGGCCCTGCAGTCGCCCGAAATCCTGCACTATCTCCACTTCGGGGAAGAACACGCGCGAGACTTCCGCGCCGCGCCAACAGTCGGCCACTACGAATGTTCCGACGGACGCTGGATCATGATCGTTGGAATCGATCAGAAGTTCTGGCCACGGATCGCGAACGCACTGGACGTCCCCCATCTCATCGACGACCCGAAATTCGTCAAAGGCTACCCTCGGTTCGTCAACCGTGAGGAACTCCAGCAACTACTCGAAAACACGTTCGGCTCAAACACCTCGGACCACTGGCTGGAACGACTGCGCGACGCTGACGTCCCCGCCTCGCTGGTCCAGGACTACGCGGCACTCTCGAAACAGGAACAGCCCTGGGCGAATGGCTACCTGGTGGAGCAGGATCATCCCCGCTTTGGCAAGCAACGAATCGTCGGCATGCATATCGCGCTGAGCCAGACTCCGGGAGCTGTGGGACACGCCGCCCCGGAACTCGGCGCGGATACGGACGCCGTACTCCAATGGGCAGAGGTGAATGGTGAGGAACGCGTTCGACTTTGGGAAAGCGGCGTACTGGGGCAAGGCCAGGTATTTAGGTAACGAGTTTTCGGACAATCTCACCCACCTCGATGTGGCGCGCTCCTGGATTGTTGGTCATGTACTCTTTTAGGTGGGGACTGCCGAACTTATCCACCAGTTCTTGAGCGTAATCCACGCCCGCGAACGCATCCAAAGGGATGTGAGGCGGTAAACCGCGCTCTTGGGCGGAACTCAACGGATGGTTCTTAAGAACCGCAGAAAACAATCCGCGTGCCGAATAGAAGGCGTTCGACTTTGTCCGCTCTTTTTCGGACCAATAAGGCAGCGCGTCAATTTGCTCGTCGTTCAAGCGAACCTTCGCCACTAATCGGGTCGGGGCTATCGGAGTGTATGATTCGACCGCTCCCCCGAAGCCGTTGCAGCGGAGCCATTCGACGTCCTTAGTCGAAAATCGCACAGCGTACACAACTCCGTGAGTGTGCACCTGAGGCCACTGTTCAGCAATTTGCTCAATGTGCGCCAACTCCGATAGCCGGAATTCAAGCCAAGCCTCGTCCACAATCATGACCCGAGAAGGAGCGGCATCTGCCCTGATGTATTCCATCGACTGTCGAATTTGCTGATTCAAGTGATCCGTCCGTACTTCTGGACGGTTCAGATAGTCTCTGAGATCCCGAAACGCGATCCGAAATCCGCGAATCGTCTCTCCACCGGCTGAACGGCGGGCGGCGAATCGTGCGCTCCGAAAGCTGGTACCACCAAAGAAGGACGCCTTGCGTTGATCCACTAGATGGTCGGCTCGAGAGTAAGAGTTGAGAGTACTGAATCCGTTGCCATCATTTCCGTACCAATTAATGCTGCGAAATATCTGACAGAGATCTAGCACGTCCTTTAAGGAGTATTGTTCTAAGTTGCCATTGATTCCATCGGCCTCAATCTTGGCCTCGTTTGCACCTGAAGTTCCGTGGTAGCAAATCCACGGGTCGTCGGCGATCTCCGATGGGAACAGGCATCCTCGGGCGACTGCTTCGGGAACTTCGAAAGAAATCACCGGTACCGAAATTCCAGCCATATGATTCCCTCGACCGCAAGACTGTGATTGGATTCGTCTTTTGCCGGTGCCGTGAACACCGACTAGGGGTTTAAGTCCCCGTTCGCCGGCCCACGGGCACCCACAAAGGCGAAGCCGAGGGCAGAAAGCGCACTTCGCAACGCGGAGGCCTCGCCAGCCGCGGCAACCCCACCTTGGACTCGAGTGGCGACGGCCTCGAGCGCATGGAGCGCGCCAGGCACGTCAAAATCGTTTTCCATGGCCTCGGCGAACGCTCGCAACACCGGTGAACCCGGGTCGGCGCTTCCGGCATTCGCTTCCGCGGTCGCCGCCGCCTTCAGAAGCCCGTACCGATCCGCGATCCGCTCCATGTCACCCGGCTGAAAGTTCGCGTCTTCGCGCAGGTGATGACTGAGCAGGTACAACCTCAGGTGGTCTGGCTCAAAGACTTCCATCAGTTTCCGCGCGAGCACGAGGTTGCCGAGCGACTTGCTCATCTTCACACCGTCAAGCTGAAGCATGCCGTTGTGGAGCCACCAGCCGCAGAACGGGGCCGGGCCATAGGCACTCTCGGCCTGGGCGATTTCGTTCTCATGGTGTGGGTAGATCAGGTCGCTGCCGCCTCCATGGATATCGATCTGGGTCCCGAGATGCTTCACCGACATGGCGGTGCATTCGATGCTCCAGCCCGGCCGGCCGGGCCCCCACGGGCTGGGCCAGCTGGGGTCGCCGGGGTCTACCTGTTGCCAGAGGAGGAAGTCCAGATGGCCGCGCTTCTTGTGGACACGCTTTGACTCGGGATTCTCAAGCTTTCCGAGTTCGTCATGGCTGAGGCTGTTCAACTCACCGTAGTGCTCGAACGACTCCGCCGAGAAAAACACATCGCCTTCGACTTCGTATGCGTGGCCCCGTTCGATGAGCCGTGCCGTTGCTTCGATGATCTCCGGGATATGGTCCGTGGCGAATGGATAGGCGGACGGTCGAAGTACGTTCAGCCTATCGAGGTCGTGACGGAAGACCGCATCGTTCTCATCGCGAATTTCAGCGATCGGGCGGCCACCCTGACGTTTCGAGACCATGATCATGTCGTCGTCGATGTCCGTAACGTTCTGGACATATCGAACGTGCAGGCCCGTAGATGCCAGGTACCGCCGAAGTGTATCGAACTGTACATACGAGAAAGCGTGCCCAAGGTGTGTGACGTCGTAGGGCGTTACTCCGCAGACGTACATGCTGACGTGGCCGGGCTTCACTGGCCGGAAGTCTCGAACCTGGCGGCCAAGTGACGAGTAGAGACGCAGGGTCACTGCTCACTCCGAATAAGGGTGTTGGCAAGCGTAGCAGAGGCTTGGCGCGCCCGCCCGCCGCTCAACTCAAGGCGCCGCCTGCGATAAGTTCCGAGATTTCCCAGTCGTCCAGCCCCAGGAGATCCGTGGCGACGTCGAACGTGTCTACGCCAATCGCGTGGACGCCGTCGTAACGCGGCGGCCGGCTGCCGTTGAACAGCGCCGGGAACCGATCGATGCCGTGCTCGCCCCAGTTTGGCGCGCGGGCCGTGCCGAAGAAACCCCGGGCTGAGAGCTGGCTGTCCTCCGTCGCAAGATTGCGCGCG
>JANPDX010000533.1:0-9618 GCA_031431695.1 Dehalococcoidia bacterium | reverse complement strand
AGCCAACGACGGCAGCCTCGGCGCAGGCTTCATGGCCGACGAGCGCGCCTTCGATTTCGGCGGTGCCCAGGCGGTGCCCGGCCACGTTGAGGACGTCGTCCACACGGCCCGTTATCCAGTAGTACCCGTCTTTGTCACGGTGGCAGCCATCGCCGGTGAAGTACTTGCCAGGGTATGCGGAGAGGTAGGTCATGATGAAACGGTCGTGGTCGCCGTAGACGGTCCGCATCATTCCTGGCCACGATGCCTTCATGCAGAGGCGCCCGGTGACGTTGTTGCCTTCCATTTCGGCGCCGTTTTCATCAACGACACAGGGCTGCACACCGAAGAATGGCAAGGAGCCGGAACCCGGTTTCATGTCGAAGGCGGCCGCGAGCCCGGTGATCATGTGGCCGCCGGTCTCGGTCTGCCAGTAGGTATCGACGATTGAGCAGCGCCCTTCGCCGACGACGTTGAAGTACCACCGCCACGCTTCCGGGTTGATCGGTTCACCGACGCTTCCGAGCACGCGCAGGGAGGTGCGCTTGTGTGCCTTCACGAAGCTGTCTCCCTCGCGGGCAATAGCGCGTATTGCCGTGGGGGCGGTGTAGAGGATGGTGATGCCGAGCCGGTCGACCATGTCCCAATACCGGCCGGCATCCGGGTATGTCGGGATGGATTCAAACATAACGGATGTGGCACCGTTGCCGAGCGGCCCATAGACGATGTAGCTATGCCCGGTGATCCAGCCGACGTCTGCCGCGCAGCAATAGATGTCGTTATCGCGGAGGTCAAAGACGTACTTGTGGCTTACCAGCGTGTGAAGGAGATACCCGGCCTGTGTGTGGAGCACGCCCTTGGGTTTCCCGGTCGAGCCGCTGGTGTAGAGGATGAAGAGCGGGTCTTCGCTATCCATTATTTCCGGCTCGGATTCTGGCTTTTCCGCGGCGACGACATCGTGCCACAGTAATCGCGGCCAGCGGTCATCGCCATGTCCGCGCCGGTGTGCCGGAAGACGATGGTGAACTCGATGCTGTGGCCGGGCTCTTCGAGGGCTTCATCGACGTTTGTCTTGAGTGCGACCGGCCGTCCTCCGCGCCTGCCTTCATCCTGCGTGATGATCGCCTTGCAGGTTGAGTCATCGATACGGTCACGGATCGAACGCGGACTGAATCCTCCAAAGATGACGGAGTGGACGGCTCCGATCCGGGCGCAAGCGAGCATCGCCACCGCAAGTTCGGGGACCATGCCCATGTAAATCGCGACGCGGTCGCCCTTCTTGATCCCCTTTTTGCGAAGGACATTGGCGAGCCGGCAGACCTCGGCATGGACCTCTTTGTAGGTCATCGAACGGACCTGACCTGGCTCGTCGCCCTCCATCAACAGCGCGACCTTGTCACCTTTCGTGGCGAGGTGGCGGTCGAGGCAGTTCACGCTCACATTGAGCTTGCCGCCGATGAACCAGGCTATGTTGCCGGTTACGAAGTCTTCTTCGCAGACTTTCGAGTATGGCGCCGACCAAGTGATGAACTGGTCGGCCATCTCCGACCAAAAGGCGTCGCGGTCGTCGATGCTGCGCCGGTAGAGGCGGTCATACTCTTTGCGCGAGGCGACGAGCGCGCCTTCACGCACGCGCGCGGGTGGGGAGTATGTTTCATTGACGGGCAGTCCAACTTCAGCCATTGATGTTTCTCCAGCGGTCCTTCGGAGGAAGAACGAGATTGTGTGCGCGGGCATTGTAGCGAGAGGCCGGAGAACGCTCAGGCCTGGCGCCGCCCAACGAAGAACACGCCGCCATCGGGGACTTCACTGTGAATGAACGGCGTGGTGGTCGCCTGGAAACCGGCTTCGCGGAGCGCTGTCAGCCACATTGCTTCGGGCAGCGCCCCGTTGACGTGACGATCGAGCTCGACTCGCGGAGGCTCGCCGGCCTCATGGTAGATGTAGGCGTAGTCGACGATGTGTTCGTAGGTGCCGGGCTCGCCCGGAGACGACCACTCAAGGTACCGCATCGCGCGGCCGTCGCCGTCGTGCCCGCCGTGGTCCGTGTCGAACTCGAGATTCTCGGCCGTGTTATCGGGACAGATCAACGTGACGCCGCCGACTTTGCAATGAGCGGCGGCCGTTTCGGCTAACTGGCGCACCTGAGCTTCGGTCGTCAGGTAACTCGCAGCATCGTGGACGAAAACGACGTCGAAGGTTCGTCCGAGGCGAACCTCCAGCATGTCTCCCTGGATGTGTTCGAGCTTGGGGTTGATAGTCTTGCTGATGCCAAGCATTTCCGTGGAGCGGTCCGAAAGCACAACTTCCGGCACAAGTTTCGAGTAGTGCCAGGCGTTGTTCCCTCCGCCCGAACCAAGTTCGAGCCAACTCTCTGGCTTGCGCTCAAGCGCCGCCTCAGCGGTTGCATAGAAGAGTTCAGCTTCCTCCTCGTAGTCCTCAGGGGCAGTGAGCAGATGGAACCACTCGGCAAGGTCGTGGTACATCCGCGGTCTGTCGGTCATAGCACGCTCGAGTCGTATTCGGTGGCGATGTGGCCCCCGGCCTTCAGCGACGCATACTCGTCGTCCGAAACCTTGAGCACGTCGCGGTACACGTAGTCGTTGTGCTCACCGAACATGACCGGCGGCTGGAGGAATTCCACCGGTGTTTCAGGAAGGTTCCAGAGCGGGCCGACGTATTCGTGGGTGCCCGCGGCAGCTTGCGTTTGGCTCCGAAAGAAGCCCCGCGAACGGAGCTGCGGGTCGGTGAACATTCGCGATGCCTCGAGGACGGGCGTCGCTGAAACTCCGGCGCCCTGGAGCCGGTGCATCAAGTCGTAGTCGTTCTGGCCCGCCGTATAGGCGCTTATCAGCTGGTCGAGTTCGTCGTGGTGTTCCAGCCTGCCCGCATTGGTCGAAAATCGTGGGTCTGAGGCCCAGGCGGGACTTCCGATCGCCTCGCCGAACGCCTGCCACTGGTCGTCGTCCTCGATGGAAATGGCGATCCAGCGGTCGTCGGACGTCGCGGAGGTTCCTGGGGAAACCGCGGGGTACACGCCGGATGGCGCCCGCCCGTGGACGTCACGGTTGCCGTTCGCGCCCTGGGTTTTGCCGTTGAGGCTGTAATCCATGATCGCCTGCGTAAACATGCAGGCAGCGTTTTCAGCCTGGGCGATTTCGATGAGTTGCCCTTCGCCGGTACGGTCGCGGTGCCAGAGCGCCGTCATTACGGCGAACGCTCCCTGGGCCCCTGCAACGTAGTCTCCCGAGAAGATTGCAGTGTTCGACGATGGATCCGCGTCCGGGTAGCCGCGAAGCAGGCTGTGGCCCATCACGGCCTCCAGGTGGACGCCGAGTGCCCGCGCGCGCGCGTACGGGCCATCACTGCCATAGGCCGGCACTCGGACTAGGATAATCCTCGGGTTCGCCGCCTTCAGCCAATCGTAGGTAATGCCCAGGCCTTCCATCGTGCCGGTTGCATTGTTTTCGTAGACGACGTCAGATTCGGCGACCAGCCGGCCCAGGATGTCCATGCCTTCGGGTCGGCGGAGGTCGACGGTGAAACTCTTCTTGTTGCGGTAGAGGCTGACGAAGGTTGGGTTGTAGTCCCACGGACGCTGTCCCACCTCGTTGTTCGGCAGGCCGCCAGCCCACGCGATAGAGTTCGTCACAAGCATTTGGGGTGGCCGGGCCATCGCACCGCGCGTCATCGGTTGGAAGACGAACGGGTTCTCGGGCTTAATGATTTCCGCGCCCAGGTCTCCCAGGAGCATGGTGGCGAATGGGCCGGCCCACACGACGCACAGGTCGATGACGCGGATTCCTTCGAGCGGTTTGTGAGTCACGCGGCACCTCCCGAGGCGGCGCTGATTTGCGCGGGGCTGAGTCCAGCTTCGGTCAGCACTTCAACGGTGTGCTGGCCGAGAAGGGGCGCTGCACGTCGCAGTTCCCAGCCGCCCTTTTGCATGATGAACGGACGGCCGGGCAGGGTGACATCGCCGAGTTCCGAATGTTGCGTGCTCGCCCAAAAACCACGATTGCGAAACGCGTCATCGGTGAACAGGTCTTCCATCGTGAACATGGGGCCGCACATCACCTTGGCTCGCCGCGCCTCCTCCCAAATCTCCCGCTTGGTCCGCTCGATGCACCACCCGATGAAATGGCCGTTCCACTCCTCGATGACATCCGGGTTCATCCGCTGGACAGGATCGCTAAAGCGGGGGTCGTCCAGCCAGGCGGCATGGTTCAACATCTCGGCGACTCGGTTTGGCCGCAACCCGGCGTTCGTGAAGTCGACATAACCGTCGGCACATGGATAGATCCCGTGGGGCATGCCACCACCGTGGCTCCCGAGCCGGATGGTCTTGCGTCCGCTGAACTGAAACGCGATGGCTGTGGCGTGGCGCCTATCAACACCGCCGAAGTGGGTCTCGGCCAGCGAGACATCGACGTGCTGGCCCACACTAAAACGTTTGGACGCGAATAGCGCACCCATGATGCCCACGGCTGCCGCGGCGCCTGATTCGAAGAGGGCTGCCGTCCCGGCCATCTTGATCGGTTCGCGGTCGGTCTCGCCCATCGAGTACATCTCTCCGGCGAAGGCGTAGAGGGTCAGGTCGGTGAGCTTAAAATCACGGTAGGGCCCCGTTTGGCCGAAGTTGGTAAGGGAAACGACGGGCAAATCGGGCTTGAGAGCATGGAAGAAGCCGTAGCCGAGACCGAGGCCATCGAGCTTGCCCGGCGCGAAACTTTCGACGACGAGATCCGCAGTGAGGGCCAGGGCGCCAAGAGCTTCGCGCCCCTCGCCGGTTTTGAGGTCGAGCACGACCGACCGCTTGTTGCAGTTCAAATAGAAGAAGGTCCCGGACTTTTCCGGGTGTGGAACATCTCCCTTGAAGGGCCCGAGCTGGCGGGCGATGTCGCCGCCAGGCTGCTCTATCTTGATTACGTCCGCGCCGAAATCAGCGAACAGGCGGGTCGCGTATGGTCCCGCGATATGATGGGTCAGATCGAGGATGCGCACGTTGTCGAGTGCCTGCACAAACGCCTCCAATGGGTGTCTCAACGATACCGGAAGGTCGCCGGAACTGTAGCAGAGGCCAATGGCGAGAGCACTGCGGCGCTTTTGCGGCGGTGACCTTAGAATCGCCGGAGACTCGGTTCCCGCGGGAGGTTTCGGCAATGGCGATTCGCTATCAGAACTGGCGCGATGACTACCAGTCGCGGCTGAAGTCTCCTGACCTCGCCGTCGAGGTCATCAAAGAAGGTGACCTCGTTGGCGTCACGATTTTATGTCCCGCTGTACTGGTAGCCGCCTTCACGGCCCGCGCTCAGAAATTGGGCCGGGTAGACTTCCGGACACTCGCACCAGGCGCACCCGAGTTGTTCAACCCGGAAACGATCAAGGGCGAAAAAGAAATCGAGATCTTTATCGGCGACGCCATGCGGCCGGCGCACGACGCGAAGATCGCCACCTATCTGCCGAACACGTTCATGTTGGGGATGAAGGCGTTCGATTCTGGCCGTGAAGAGGCGCGGATGCCGGACGTCTTCTTGACGCCGTGCAGTCCGCCAAACGAACAGGGCTATGTCCATTTCGGGCCTCATATGTGGCAACGAAAGTCCTACGCGAAACGTTGCCCGAAGACTATCGCGGTGGTCGATCCCAATATGTCGATGGTGTACGGCGATGTGTGGATGCACGTCAGCGAGATAGACACGTTCATCGAAGGGGCCATTTTGGTAGTAGACCGCGCGGCCGTGGAGGAGCGCGTCAGGACGCTCGCTCCGGAGCCGTTCCGGCCAGAACTGCTCGACCTCCTTTCGAAGGTGACGAGCGACCAACTCTCGCTGTTGGAGGCGGTGTTTCATGCTTTCCCCCCGGAGATGCTGAAAACCGCGCTCGGGGTGGTTTCGGTGGATCCAGCGGCGCAGGGCATAGCCGATAACCTGCGTCCGCTGATTAGAGACGGGGACACGATCCAGGTCGGGGTCGGGCAGCCCAGTTCGCTAATGTTCCTTGCGGGCGCATTCGATGACGCGAAGCACCTTGGCATCCACACGGAACTTGGTTCGCCCGGCTTGGCCAAGCTCTGGGCACGCGGGATCGTGGATGGCTCGCGCAAGACACTCTTCCCGGGCAAGTCGGTCGCCGTTGCCTGGAGTGGTTGCGATAGCGAGGACTACAAGATCATCGCCGACAACCCGGCGTTTGAACTGCACCTGCCGGAGAACATCCTCAACCCGGCATTCATGTCGCAGAACCACCAGATGACGTCTATCAACAGTGCCATCGCCGTAGACCTTCTCGGCCAGATAGCGAGCGAGGATCGCTTTGGCGGTCACATGGTCAACGGCACGGGTGGCCAACCGGATACACACATATCAGCCGCGCTGTGCAAGGACGGCCGAGCCGTCACCGTGATGAGGTCAACGGCGATGGAAGGGTCGGTTTCGAAGGTGACGGCCAAGCATGAGGCGGGAACGCTGGTGACGATTCCGCGCTATTTGGCCGACACCGTGATCACCGAATACGGAGTCGCCCGCCTGCTGGACAAGAACCACCGCCAGCGCGCGCAAGAACTCATCGCGATCGCCCATCCGGACTTCCGGGCGGAGTTGCGCAGGGAAGCAGCGGAACTCTGGGGCTGACGTCCTGGCTGGGGCTGAATAGGGGGCCCGCTAAGGCCCGGTTTCGGACTCGATGGCATCCTGTTGGCGCCTGAGAGCGCCGAGGTTGAAGCTGATTTGTTCCCTTCCGAAGAGCAAGAAAGCTGCGCCGATGAGGCTTACCGGCACGACATTCACGAGGTGCGCGAGGATCGCAAAACTCAATGCTGTTCCGCTGGCGACCTGGAAAGGCAACAAGGAGAGCGTCGCGGCCGCATGGAACACACCGACGTATCCCGGCGACGACGGGATAAGCATCGCAAGGTTCGTGGTGCAGGTAAGCAAGACGGCCACGGCGATTGGGGCATCGATATGGCAGGCTCGCATCAAGAGATAGTTGATGGCGAACGCGCCAATCCATGCGCCGGAAGACCATCCCCAGATTGAGACAACGTGCCGCCGTGAGAAGAGCTGGCGGAAACCCTCGGAGAACGATTTGGCCTCTTCACGGAGCCGCGCATTGCCGGGTATGAACGCGGCCAGGCGGTGGCTCCGGGCGAGCCGCCCAATACGCCGCCGGAAGAGTGTGGCGAGCAACACCAGAAGCACTACCAATGCGATAACGGCCCAGGCGGCTCGTAGCACTGGCTCGTATCGCGCCGGCATTGGGAGAAACGGACTGACAATCAGGAAGCAGGCAAGGAGGGTCACTATGTCGGTCAGCCGCTCAGTCAGGAGGGATGAAAGGACATGCCCGAAACGGATGCCAGGCTGCCGCGTTGTCATGGCCACCCTGGCGACATCACCAAGCCGCGCCGGAAGGACGTTGTTCAAAAGGAAGCTGATATGAAGGATTCGATAAAGGCGCGGCATGGATACGCCGGAAGACTCCGGCAGTAAGAGGCGCCAACGCACCGTCTTGGCAACCAACGAGGCCACGAGACAGGACACAGCCAGCCCGATGAATAGGGGGTCGGCGGACTCTAATGCAGCCCGTGTGCTCGACCAGGGAATCAGCCGTAAGAGCAGCGCCGCACACGCGACGGTGATGACAAGGCCGAGAACAAAACGGCGCATTGAACCCATGATCCTCAGCGAGGTTAAACCGCTTCACCAACGTTGTCACGCTATTTCGCTTCCGTCAGTCCGGATTACTCCTTACTCTCAAATCGATGCGCTCGCCGGGACGTCAGATGAGAATCGAAGTACCCGCGGCTGGCCGGGTGTCACCGGGCAGGCCGCTTTCCGGCGAACGCCTGTTACTCCTGGCGCAGACGGCGACACTGCTGGCCATCGCCGCGACGGTGGCGACGAAGGTCTGGCAAGATCATATCTGGGTCGGCGTAGCTCTTGTTGGGATGGCCGCACTCGCCTGGGCGCCCGAGGTTCGGCTCCGCCGGCAGCGGGGATGGTGGTTCGCGTTCGTCGCGGGGATCTTCGCCTACACATTGCTCCGATCCCTCGCGGATGAAACGGCGATCCCCACCCGCACGTCCTACCCGATCGAGTTCGACCGGACGCTTTTCCTCGGTAACGACCCGATCCGGTGGCTCCAGCGGCGGTTCTTTGCGGCCTCCGAGGTCGGCTGGCTGGATGTGTGCTCGGTGGCGATGCACTGGTCGTTCTTCATCTCTCCGTACGCGATGGCGCTGCTCGTGTTTTGGCGGCGAAGGGAAGGATTTCCGCACTATGTCGGCGTCATCGTGGGAACGATGTACGCGGGACTGGTCTTGTTTTTTCTGCTGCCAACGGCTCCGCCATGGCTCGCGGCACAACAGGGCGAGCTCGATGGCGTCTACCGGGTGATGGATTTTGTCGGTGGAACGGTTAGCCGGGACACCTACGCATCGTTTTATGCGTCGCTGGCGGAGCCAAACTCCGTGGCCGCGATGCCTTCGATTCATCAAGGCGTCACCTTCGCGATGTTCCTCTGGGCGCGAACCTACTCGAGGCGGCTTGCCCCGTGGCTGTTGCTCTACGCGGTGGTGATGGGCGGAAGCCTCATGTACCTGGGCGAGCACTATCTGCTCGACCTGGTCGGTGGCGTGGGCTGCGCCCTGGCAGTCTGGTGGGCTATCCGCCGGTTCGTGCCCGGCGGAGGTGAGATTCAGGCGGCGCGCTGATACATGCTGGTGCCCGCAGTTCGGAAACCGATATCAGCAGAGCGCATGATCATTTCGCTCCCTCCGATGAAGAGCAGGCCCCCAGGTCGCAAGGCGTTTGAGAAGCCCTGGTAAATGTGCGATTTTGCTTCGTCGTTGAAGTAAATGACGACGTTGCGGCAGAGGATGACGTCAAGATCCTTTGGGTACGGGTCACTCAATAGGTCCTGGCGGCGAAACGTGATCCGGCGTTTGAGGTCAGGAACCACGCGATACGTGCCGTCGGAGTCCAACGTCATGTACTTCTTGAGCAGCGCCGGAGGGACGGAGCGGACCTCCGATGCCTGGTAGCCGGCGCCTTCTCGGGCCCGGTTAAGTATGGGCATATCGACATCGGTGGCGACGATCGAATGCGCTCCACTGGGATCAATTTCGTTCAAGATCATTGCCAGCGAATAGGGTTCGCAACCGATCGAGCATCCCGCGCTCCAAAACTTGAGCTGTTTGTTCTTTTCTAACAGCCCTGGGATCCAGGTCTTCTGGAGTTCGACGAATCGTTCGGGTTGTCGCCAAAACTCGCTCACGTTGATGGTCAGCGTGTCGCGTACGTCGTTCAGGAGTTTTTGGTCCGCCGCGATGGCTTTCTGGAACGCTGGCCAGCCGTCGATTTCCCGCCGCGACATAATGCTGGCCAGGCGGCGTTTCATCTGCGGCTCTTTGTATTGGCCCAAGGGCACGCCAATTGCCATTTCAAGACTCTGGCGAAAGGCGAGCCATTGTTTGTCAGGAGGGGCTTCGATTGTCATTGGGCTAACCTCGAGGTTGGAAGTGTCGCGACCAGCGCCGCGGCGATTCGGTTGAGTGCGACCTGGTGGGCCGCATGGGTGCGTTCCATGGTCACGCGAGGCATGCCATAGACCACGCAGGTCGCTTCGTCCTGCGCGATG
>JANPDX010000532.1:0-2978 GCA_031431695.1 Dehalococcoidia bacterium | reverse complement strand
CCGCTACCGGTTCGTCGAAAACGGATTCGACGGCGATGCGGATGGCCTCCCAATAGTCTCCTCCGCCGCACACGACATCCGCGATGTCTCGTACCGTTCGGGCATCAGCAAGTTGTTCCCAGTCCTTGGCACTGATCTCCGCAGGCCATTTGGGCCTGATTTCCCGGAGATCGTTGAATTGGCCTTCAACGTCCCCGCGCGACACGCTTAGTTCGGAAAGGGTATCGACCAGGTACTCTTCGATTTGAATGGCCGAATCGAGAAAGTCCCGCTTCAACAGGAGATCGTCAGTTCGCGCCGCCATTGCAACCGACAGCGCATACGCGTCGGCGAGCAATCGCGCAGGTTCGGAATGTCGAAATCCGGGGTTGAGCCGTTCGTCGAGGTCGAGACGGATAGTTCTTGCGTCCGGCGTGTATAGCATTCCCAAAAGCTAGCAGGACCGGAGCCGGTTGTCGGTCCCCTAAGGACCAAGATTCTCGAACGGATTATGTAGCTGGTCGGGCGGTCGCCATAAGCCTAAGAACGTCTTTGAAGTCTGCGCCCAAGTTCGAGCGTGTCAGTAGCTCGCTGACCAGTCGTTGAACCTCGATCAAGCATTTCTCCCTGGCGTCTCGAACACCGCCAATCTCGTCGGCCAACGACCCGAACAAGGACTCTTGATCGAAGTCAGCACTGCACCAGTTCAGGAAGGCCGATCCGGCCATGTATTGATGCTGGAATCCGTCGATGTCCGCGTTCGCCATCGATTTCGACCGGTGCATTCGCCACTCGTTCGCGAAGGGGCCGCGCACGAACCCAAGCATGGCCTTGACATTCTTCCTACCGGGATGGTGGTCGGACTCCGCCGTCAGCTTGGCCTTCAGCATTCGCAAGTCTTGGGCCTCGGCGCCGCTGTTTTGCAAGCGGGACATTTTGACCTGAATAATCCAGAGCGTGCCTTCCCTTTCGGTGCGCAGGTCTCCACCACCGACAGAGTTAGGGGCTATTGCAGCAAGGGCCGCCTGCCAGGCGTTACCCATCATGGTTTCTTCCGACGACGCTTCATGAGCTATGAACGCGGACTCAACGAATTCTTCGGCTGACCCGACGCCGCGAAGGGCGTAGATCATCGGATCCCGGCGCAAGAGCTTCCGCACAATCACCGCTGGATTCGCGTAAAACGCTTGCCTCCGTTCAAGGTAGGTTGCGAACGCCAGGCGGATGAGCTCCGGGACTGCGGAATCGAGCTGGTCGGACATGCTGAGATAGTGCAACTCCCGGCGTGATTGGTCCAGGAAAGCCGCGACCGCAGTGCCTGGCGAGCCTGGCTGACGCGCGCAGCCTTTCGCTCCGACTCCGAGAACCGTGGGCCCGGTCACTGCTCGCTAAACGTGTGTTCACAGGCAGCGGGTAGCGGCACAGCCGGGCCTTCGGCTCTGTTACAGCAGCAGTTTCCCGGGCCTTCCGGCCCCAGCGCCCACTGAGGGGCGGGCAGATGTGGCCCGGGCACGATCCGCTTGCTTCCGCGCGCGGTTCCAAAGTCGCATCACCGCCTGCCCCGCCATGGTCGGCGGGTTGCTGACGCCGCACGCGTTGTAGCCCACATCCAGCGGGCCCTCCCGGCCCCAGCGGGGGCCGAGCCCCGCGACTCCACGGCAACGGATCTTCGGCCCGCGCCGAAAATCGACCCGCATCACCGCCGGTCCTCTGATTTCAGAACGAACCGCCACCTGATACCGTTTCGGCGTGACGAGATTCGATGCGGTTGTGGTGGGCGCGGGGCCGGCGGGGAGTACGGCGGCGCGGGAGTTGTCGGCCGCGGGCGCACGCGTGCTGGTGGTGGATAGGGCCGAGTTTCCGCGCTATAAGGCGTGCGGCGGGGGGATCCCGTTGCGAACGGAGAAACTGCTGCCGTTTCCGATCGATTCGGTCGTTGAGGATTCGGTCAGCCTGCTACAGGTGAGCCACCTGGGGCGGTCGCGGTTCGTGCGGGATTCGGGCACGCCGTTCGCGCACATGGTGATGCGCGAGCGATTCGATGCGCTGTTGCTGGAGCAGGCGCGAAAGGCCGGCGCGGAGTTTCGTGGCGGCACGGCGATTCGAGAGGCGAACCTCGATGGTGGAGTCACGGTCCGCGCAGATGGGTTCGAAGCAACTGCCGACTACCTCGTGTGCGCCGATGGGGCGCATTCGCCGGTCGGGAAGATGGCGGGCCTCGGCGAAGGGATCGCCGAATGCGCGGCCTGGGAGGTCGAAGTGCGGGCGCCGGCGATTCGGCAGCGTGCTTACCGCGGGACGGCGCTGATCGAGCTCGGGTTCAAGCCGTGGGGATACGCCTGGCTGTTCCCGAAGGCGGAAGTGCTCTCGATTGGGATCGTTCTGCCGCCCGAACAGGCCGGGACGATGAAGGAACGCGTTCGGGCGTACACCGATTCGCTGGGGCTGAGCGGCGCGAGCATCGACATCGCACGCGGGCACAAGGTCCGCTTTCGGCGCGGCAACGAACGCATCGCGAACGAGCGGGCGCTGCTCGCCGGGGACAGCGCCGGGCTGGCCGATGAGTTCACCGAAGAGGGCATCTCCTACGCGATTGAGTCGGGACGGTTGGCGGCGCGGAACGTTTTGCGAGGGCTCGGCGGGGGCGGCATCGCGGGCTATCAGCGTGACGTTGACCGCGAAATCATGCCGGAGCTGCGGGCGGCGCGGCAGATCGGCTACCTGTTTTACCGGATGCTTGCGCGGGCTCCAGGGCCATGGATGTTCGCCAGCGCGCACTTTCCGTACCTGTGGGATGCGTTCTTCGCGGTACAGAAAGGCGAATCGACGTATGCCCGCGAGGCGGCCCGCATCCCGCTGTTGCCGGGCCTGGCGCAGCGTATGCTCGAACGGAAGTGACACACAGCCCGGACGAAGTCATGGAGCTGCTGACGCCGGTCTATGGCCGGCCGGTGGCGCAGCCAAGCCACGACCCGCTCGCGGAACTGATCCTCACGGTG
>JANPDX010000531.1:0-2278 GCA_031431695.1 Dehalococcoidia bacterium | reverse complement strand
GCGACGTAGTGCCCCGGCACTTCGATGACCAGCGGCCGGCCAGCGGCGAGTTCGGCCCGGATCATCTTGTCCATCTCTGCTTCGGTGCCTTCGAAGAAGCCCGCGAAGCGGAGCGTGGGGCTGCTGGGATTGGTCTTCCTTATCTGTGCCGAGAGTTCGTTCGCCGCTGTCCAGATGACGCCGCCGTAGATGTACCCCTTGCTTACCCAGCCGCGGCTCGTCTTCGTTGCCTGTTCGTTGAACCACGCGTTCACGCTCTGCGGCGTGAGGTCAGTCCCGTCCGGCATCAGAGTGATCTGGAATACGGCCATGATCGTGGCGACCGAGGTCAAGGCGCAGCCGCACTGTTCGATGGTTTCGCCGCACCATTCTTTGCCCGTCTCCGGGTTCTTGGCTTCGGCGTATTCGTCCTCCGCCCAGGCCGGGTTGTTCTGGGCGAACAGCGGCGCACCTGTCGTCCCTGCCGGGGGCGGTTTCAGTTTGGCGAGCGCTTTCGCACGTTCCTCCTCGGTCTTTTCGCACATGTGGACGCCCGCGTAAGGAGCCTCGACTCCGCCGACAATCACGGCCGCGTCGTCCTTCGTCGACCACGGCAGCCATGTGGGCATGCGTTCGCGATACACCCACGACAGCCAGAAGGCAATCGCTATCGCCGCTATCAGGAACGCAAGCATCGCCGGACCTTTCCAGCGTTCGAGCGGTGGCTGGATGAGCAGTTGGCCGGATGTTTCCACCGTGGCGCCGCCGCCCGTCGTGGGGGTGGCCGTCACCGTGAACGGTGCGGCGGAGGGCCGCCCGAACTTTTTTCGATGCCGCTTGCGGACCCGCAAGGGAATCTTTCGTTCCTGCCCGGCCTGCAAGTCGACAGACGGCGTGTCGAAATAGAAGAGGAAGTCAGCTTCTTCGTCGGTGCCGCCGAGGCTGTATGTGACCAGCGTGTTGCCGTTGTTCTTTGCCGAAAGCACGAAGTTGCGCTTGCTGCGCAGCGGTGCGAGGTGCAGTTCCGTCTTTTCGAACGGGAGCACAACCAGCTTCCCGAAGTCGATGCCCTCGCGTTCGTGCTCGCCCGAGTTCACGACGACGCCGAAGTCGTACTCGCCAGAGAGCGCCTCGGAGGTGAGCGGAGGCTGGAACACCAGCGTGACACTCTCGCGTGAGCCGGGGACGATGGCCAGCGTGTTTTGGCTAAACGTCACCCACGTTGCCGGGACGCCCGTAACGCCAAGTGTCACCAGGTCAACCACGCGGCCGCGGTTGTGGATGACCGCCGTGGCGAAGACTGCCCCGCCCGGTTCAACCGGTGTGAGCGGCGAGGTCACCTGGATACGGATTGCGGCGCTGGGCGCTTCTTCGACGAGTTCCGTGGAGCCATCGGCGTTGACCAGGGTTGCCGATTCGGTCTCCGATGCCGCTATCGGCGGGGCCGGGACGAACAGGGCCTGCACATCGCCAAAACGCAGCGATTGGTCGAGTTCGACGATGTTGGACGTGCCCGACTCGATCCGATGGCCATCGACGAAGGTGCCGGCAGCCGAGCCGAGGTCTTCGATGAGGAGGTGGCCGGATTCGATGACAATCCGTGCATGCCGCCGTGACACTGACAGGTCATCGATAACAATTCCGTTGCCATCGGCCCGCCCAAGCACGAGCGAGGGCAGGTCAATAGGGAAGTCTCGAGAGACTCCATCGGGCGTGCGAACCTGGAGCGAGCCGAACTTCACGCCCTTGTGAATCCCCCGTGGCGTAGTTAACGGAGGATAGCGGCGAAGCGGCGGGGGCGCGAGCGGCTGTTAAGGGGCTAGGCGACTACGTCGAGGTCGTAATCGGAAGTGTCCGCCGAGGCGGCGTAGTTCCCGGCCCCTGAATACGTGGCGGTGACGTTGTAGTTGTTCGCGTTCGCGCAGATAACGCCGGTGAACGTCGCCGTGCCATCGGCCTGCACCGTCGCCGTAAATGGTGTCGTCGAGCAGGCGCTTGGCCCACCGGTGATGGTCCAGGTCACGGTTCCGCCGGGGACAGGAGAATTCGCCGATGGGTACCCGGAAGTGACGGTTGCACTCAGCGTGACCGTCGCCCCAACGTCCGCGCCCGTTGCGACAAGCGTGGTGGAGGCCGGATTGATGATGACGTCGTCGGATGTCAGCGTGATGAGTTGGCTCGCGTAGTCTGTGTCGGAGGAGGTATAGGTCGCGGTTATTGTCGCCGGGCTGCCAACTACCGACGTTGGCGTCCACGAATAAGTGGCGTTGCCGCTAGACGTGTTCGCCGCGACGCCCGC
>JANPDX010000530.1:0-6545 GCA_031431695.1 Dehalococcoidia bacterium | reverse complement strand
CGGCAGAGGTTGCCGGAGAGCCAGAAGCGGATGCGGTGCTCATCGGGGTTCGGTTCCTGGTCGAGCAAGGCTTTGGCGGACATGATGAAACCTGGGGTGCAAATGCCGCACTGGAGTGCTGCTTCCTGGAGGAATGCGTCTTGCAGCGGATGGAGCTTTTCGCCCTGGGCGAGGCCTTCAATGGTGGTGACTTCGCGCCCAGTGGTTTCGACCGCGAGCACGCAGCACGCGTTCACGAGGCGGCCATCGAGGAGGACGGCGCATGCGCCGCAGTTGCCGTTGTTACAGCCTTCCTTGGCGCCGGTGAGCCCGATTTCGTCCCGGAGGACTTCGAGAAGGCTCTGGCGGTCTTCGCAGAGAAAGTCGGTTTCCGCCCCATTGAGGACGGTTGAAACGTGAGTACGGGCCATGGGTTAGCGGCTCTCCCGAATGCGTTGGAGCGCGCTTTCCAGCGCACGAACGGTGAGGATTTTCGCGAGGTGGCGGCGCTGAGCGATGCCGCCTCGCATGTCGTCGATTGGTGTGGCGGCGGCCGCGGCGGCTTCACCGGCGGCGGCAAAGGCTTCGGCGGTGGGTTGCTTGCCGACAAGTGCCGAGGCCGCGCCTGGCACGAGGATTGGCGTAGCGGCGACTGCGCCAAGGGCGACTCGCGCCGACTGGATTGCTCCCGCCGAATCGAGCGTCAGTTGGACACCGGAGGATGCCACCGCGATATCCATTTCGTTGCGCGGGATAAACCGGTGGTAGAACGCACCGGAATTTGGAGCGGGCGCGGGAACCTTCACCTGGAGCAGGATTTCGCCGGGCTGGAGCGTGTTTCGGCCGGGCCCGGCGAAGAAATCCTCCACCGCTATCTCGCGATTGCCGGAGGGGCCAACAATGACCAGCCGGGCACCCAACACCATCAGGGCTGGCGAGGCATCTGCGGCCGGGCTGGCGTTGCAAAGGTTACCGCCCAGACTGGCTCGGGACTGGATCGCGGTCCCGCCGATGATCGTCGCGGCATCGACAAGGGCCGGGAAGCGCTTGCAAATGTCCGTGTCTTCGTAAAGTTCCGCGAGCGGCGCGGCGGCACCGATTTCGAGCGAACCATCGGGAGCGATCCGGAACGACATCAGTTCGGGGATGTGCTTGAGGTCGATGAGTTGGTCGCACTGGCGGCGGCCTTCGCGCAACTGGACGATGACGTCGGTGCCACCAGCCAACAGGAGAGACTTCTTACCGTTGCCAAGCGCGCTGAGCGCCTCGCCGAGTGAGCGCGGCGCGAGATATGTAAATGCTTCCATGCACCATCCTTAGGGAACGCGTGGAGGCCCGCCAATGGCGAGCCGGGATACTTGAGATGATAGACCGCCCGGCGAGGGTTGTCTCGGACGCGAGCGGAAAGCACGATTGGCGGTACACTCTCGGCCATGACGCGGCAAGTGTTGCTAGTGATTGCAGCGGTGTTCGTTGCCTCGGCCATTTTGGTGCAGCCAAGGGCCGCCTTCGCGGACGAAGGTTGGGTCATCGCCTCCTACGCCATCGTCTACGATGTCCAGCCAGATGGGACGATTAATGCCACCGAGACGATAAACGCGGACTTTGGGGCGCTTTCGAAGCATGGCATCTTCCGCTACTTCTTTACGGCGGTGCCCTGTGGGATCCCCATCGGCGGAGCGCAACAGCCAGTCCATGACTGCCCCGGTGGTTCGAATCGCGAGTACGACTATTCGGTAAAAAGCGTGACGAAGGCCGACGGTTCGAAGTGGAAGTACGACACGAAAGACGAGCAGGGCAAGCTCACTATCAAGATCGGCGACGGTGACGTCTTCGTCTCGGGCCGCCAGGACTACGTCATCAAGTACACGCTGCGGGGCGCGTTCGATGCCTACGACGACCACGATGAGCTGTACTGGGACGCGAGCGGCGAGTGGCCCGTTGGGATCCAGTCGTTTTCGATGACGGTGAACCTGCCGGACGGCGCCGCCGCCAGGGCAGTCTGCTATGAGGGTTTCGCGGGCTCGAACGAACCGTGCCAGGCCGACGCCGCCGGCAAGACGGTGCGTTACACGAGTGCGCGGCCGCTTTCAGAAAATGAGCAGGTCACGATAGTCGCCGGGTGGAACCCGGGAGTCGTCCACATCGACCCGCCGAAGCTGCAGGATCGGGCCAATCTCAAAGATTTCGTGACGCTCGACGCCCTGGAGTTCGGGGGGATCGTTGGCAGCGCAGCCCTGGGCATCCTCGTGGTGTTCGCCGCGTGGTGGGAGTTCGGACGGGACAAAGCGTTTGTGACGCTCCACTACCTGACGAATGAGACCGATGAACAAGCAAGGCCGATGTTCGGAGGCCCGCCGGTGGTGGTGGAATATCTGCCGCCCGAGGACTTGCGGCCTGCCCAGATGGGCGTCTTGCTGGATGAACGCGCGGACACACTGGATGTGACGGCAACAATCGTCGACCTCGCGGTCCGTGGATTCCTGCACATTACCGAGCTGCCGAAAAAAGGCTGGTTCGGCGGCGCCGATTGGAAGCTCACTCAACTCAAAGAGGCTGAGGGATTGAATGCGTTCGAAGCAAAGGTGTTTCGTTCGCTCTTTTCCACGGGCAGCGAGGTCGAGCTCTCGGACCTCAAGTACACCTTCGCGGAGGACCTTGCGAAGGCGAAAGACCTCATCTACGACGAAGCCATGCGCCACAAGTGGTTCGCCTTGAAGCCGGAAGCGGCCCGTGGGATGTGGGTGATAGTCGGCATCGGGTTCATGTTCCTGGCCATCGGGCTCTCGTGTTTCGCGGCGTTGAGCATCCACAGGGGACTGATCTTCCTGGGCCTTATCCCGGCGGGGCTGTTCATGCTCGCCGTTTCTCGTTCGATGGCGCGGCGGACCGCCGCCGGCAGCGAAATGGCGCGACGCGTGCTGGGCTTCCGCCTGTACATCGCGACGGCCGAGACCCACCGGCAGGAGTTCAACGAACAGGAGAACATCTTCGCGCGCTATCTGCCGTTCGCAATCGTCTTCGGGTGCGTTGGGAAGTGGGCGAAGGCGTTCGAAGGGCTTGAGGCCACTGCGGCAGCTTCGACGTCCGGCTGGTACACCGGGACGGCGCCCTTCTCCGCGATGGTGTTCTCGAACAACCTCCAGAACTTTTCGAGCTCGGTTGGTTCAACGCTCAGCAGTTCGAGGTCGAGCAGCGGCGGCTCCGGATTCTCGGGAGGCTCCTCCGGTGGTGGCGGCGGTGGTGGCGGCGGCGGCAGCTGGTAGTCGCGGCCCACTGTGGCCGCTGGCGCTATGCGCCCGAGGATGTTCCGGAATCAGTGCCTCCCCTCCAGCGAAGCGCCGAGGGCGGTCAAACCTAATTGCGTGACTCACCGGATGATCTCACTCGCCATTGCTTCAACCGCAAGCGACGTTCGAGGTTCGGACTTCGTCGATCTCTTACCACTATCCGAGGGCGTTGAGCCAGGCGCGGAGTTTGTGGGGGACGTTGGTGATGATGCCATCGACGCCGGCTTCGACGATTCGTAACCAGTCCTCCGGGGTGTCGGCGGTCCATGCCCAGACCGAAACCTGCCGCCGTTTCGCCTTTTCGATGAGAACACGGTCGATGCAATGATGCTCGACCGAAATGGCCTGGCCGTTGCGTTTCATCAAGCCGCCAAGAAGCCGATCCAGTTGCTCGCCCACGACCGATCCGCTGATTATCGCCGCCGAAATGCGCGGCTCGGTGTCGCGGGCCTGGCGAGTCATTTCCGGGTTGAACGAATGGATCGCCGTCCACGATTCGGCGGCGTGCTTGCGGATCACCTCGACCACGGCATCCACGCACGCCTGGTCCTGGTCTGGCGCGCCGGGCGTTGCTTTCAGTTCGCACATCACGGTGAGCCGCCCACCAACGAGGGCGAGGACCTGGTCGAGGGTGGGCACCGGTTCGCCGTTTCCGGCATCGGCGGACTGCAACTCGGCGAGGGTTCTCTCACGAACGGGACCGCTGAGGTTGGTCGTGCGATCGACCGTGTCGTCGTGCATGAGCACAGGGACTCCGTCGGCACAGAGTTGGACATCGATTTCCATGCCCTCCGCGGGGGCCGAAAGACATGAACGAACGCCGGCAAGGGTGTTCGCGGGAGCTTCGCCAGCCGCGCAGGCGTGGCCAATCACGAGGACGTAGGGTTTCATGGGACGCACTCTACTCCGGGGCGATTGCCGTTGAAACGGGGCGCCAGCGGTTGAGCTTATCGGTCGGGGCCGGTGCGCGCGGAGGATCGCCGCCGGGACATCCCGTGACCGAACCGGGCCATACGGACCGCCCGTTCCAGGACGGTGCGGAAGCCAACCTTGCGCCGCGGCAGCGCCGCGAGCTCGCGCAGCGACTCACCGAATCCAGTCATCACCGGTGCGCCATGTCCGGGTAAGCCGGCCCCGGGCGCGACAGCCGCGAACTGGCGGATCGATTCAAGGTAGACGTCGTCATCATGGTTCGCCACGCGCAACGAGCGGGTTAGTTCGCCATCGTGGCTGATGATCAGGTCGCCGACGAACGCTGCCCCCAGCCGGTCGACTACGAAGCAGTACGAACCGTCCGTGTGGCCGGGCACCGGCACCGCCCGAATCCCGGGGAGGATCGTTTGTTCGCCATCTATCGGCAGGTCGACAGGACAGGCAGGTTGATGCCCGCGACGTGCGCCCGCCAGCAAGAATCGGCCGACGTGGGTCCTGCCCACGGCTGCCCTGAGGAATACGGCTCCCGCCCGTTCAAAGCAATCTCCGGCGCCCACGCAAAGCCGCGCGCCAGTAGCGGCGCGCACCTCCGCGGCGGCTCCGGCGTGATCCCGGTGCATGTGGGTCAAAAGGATGGCCGAGAGCGTCCCTCCGTGGGCGGCAACTTCGTCAAGGATGGGCTTAACGCTCGATGCAAAGCCCGTGTCCACGAGTGCCAGTTGGCCGTCGTCGGCTTCGACCATGTAGACATTCGAACCACGCGTGCCATGGAACCACCAGAGCCCCGGCGCCAGGAGATCAGCCAATCATCACCACCCCGGTCGAGCTTATCGCGGGTGTGCCTTCCGGTGCACCGGGGCAGCCGCCAAATCGCCATTCCAGAGATGACGACCCTGTGCGCTACTGCTTGGGCCCGGTGTAGACGACCTCGAAGAGGATCTTGTCCGGCGAAGCGAACATGACCTGGTAGTACGTCTCATCCGCGCTTGAGGCGAACTCCGGACGATGGCGGGGAGTTTCGAAGATGGCCTCGATGCCGCTCCTTGTCAGGTATCCGGCAGCTTCATCGACCTCAGCCTGCGAGGGCACGCTGAAGGCAAGGTGATTCATGCCCACGCCGTCGTAGTCGTTTTTGGCATCGTTGGCCGAAGCAACGAACCAGAGGCTGTCACCGTTCTTTCCGCCAACGCCGAGCATCGCCTCTTCTTCGTAGAGTGTCGGCCAGTTGAGGAAGGCGAAGAAGTCCTTGTAGAAGCCGAGGCTCCCCGGGCGAACTTTGATCTCTATGTGTCCAAATTGTGCGTTCATGCTTTGCTCCTGATTCGCGCTTCGTTCCGACTGAGAACGAGCCGCCGGGCGGATAGTAACGGCCCGGCCCGGCATTTCCGAGATCTCGATGACGCGAGGCAGGGAGTCTTCCGTGCCGGCTTAGGCAGACGGCAACGGGAACTCGTCGAGGTAATGCCGGTACTCGGGCTCCACATCTATCTGGAGCGTCGCGAGGAGGCGCACAACGCCGCAATAAAAGGCGATGGTGATCACGAGGTCAGTGAGGTGCTCCGCATCGAGTGCAGCCTGCAGGACGGCGAACGTGTCGTCCGAAATTGCAACGCCGGTGGTCATTTCCCGGGCGCCTGCAAGCACTGCCCTGCTCAATTCGTCGAGGTTCGAGCGGCCTCCGGCGGATTCGAGGGAGATCGCGCGGATGTCGTCGTCGCTGACGCCAAACTCGCGACCGATCTTGATGTGATGGGAGTATTCGTATTCCGAGCGGGCGAGATAGCCAACCTGGAGAATGGCCATCTCACGGAGCCGTGGGTCGAGCTTGCTCTGGTTGCGGATGAACCCACCGAGGCGGGAGAACGCACGGGCGCCGTTCGGGCTGTTGACCAGTGCCTTGTTGAGGTTGATCTCGCGGGCGAGCAGGACCTGGTCTTCGGGGGCAAGGTCAGACTTCGACAGATACGGTACTCGAGCCATAGTGATTCCTTTGCAGTACGTTCAGGCGGTGTTGTCGCGGTCGGGGCCACGAAGGGTCGTGCCGCCATCGACGACAAGGGTTTGGCCGGTGATATAGCACGCGAGGTCCGAGAGGAGGAATCGCACGGCGTTTCCCACATCCCAACCGGTTCCTTCGATACCGAGGATCGATGCACGAGCACGCTGGGCGCGGGCTGCGTCGCTCATGCCCGCGCCGATGACCATCGGCGTGTAGACGGGGCCGGGAGCCACGCAGTTCACGCGTATACCGTGCGGGCCGTGGTCCACGGCCATGGCGCGCGTGAGCGCGATGACCGCTCCCTTGGAGGTCGAGTACGAGGTGAGGCCGCGCGGCCGCAGAGC
>JANPDX010000529.1:0-6990 GCA_031431695.1 Dehalococcoidia bacterium | reverse complement strand
AAACTGATGACCTTCGAGCAGCGGATGCCGCGTGGGATCGCGTAACGCACGAATTCGCCTGCGTTCATGCCGGACTGTGAGACCATACCGACCGGTCCGGCTTCGGCAATCTGACCGTTCATCATGGCCAGACGTGAATCGGGCACATAGAGGCCCATGCAGTTCGGCCCGATCAGGCGGATACCAGCCTGCCGAGCCCGTGCCACTACGGCTTGTTCCATTTTCGCCTTCTCAACATCGCCCGTTTCGGTGAATCCCGCGGTAAACAGGTGCAGCACGCGCACCCCTTTGGCGATGCAGTCTTCAAGCAACTGCGGGACGTGCCGAGCGTTGACGGACGAGATGACGTAGTCCACCGCGTCCGGGATTTCGTTGAGGCTTGGATAGCACTTGAGCCCGCGAATGGCCGGGGCGTTGGGGTGAATGAGAAAGATCGGGCCGCGGAAGCCAATCTCCTGGAGCGAGGACACAAATCCTCCGCCGCCGAACCCGGTCCCTTCCTTCGCGGAGACGCCGGCAATGGCGATCGAGCGAGGGTTAAAGATGAACTCGAGTTCGGGAAGTGTGGCGGTAGCAGTCATGTTTGGGGACTCCATACAGGCGTGTGGCAGCAAAACCCGGCGCAAGGGCGCCGGGCCTCGGCAGTTTACCAGAGCAAGCGCCTCACGTTTGACCCAGCGTCTCGCCGGGGCGCACGATTCCTTGTGGCGTAGCCGCCCCGCCTGCAATGAAGACGTTCGCCCGAATCGCCACCATCCTCTTTGTCGTAGCCGTGCCGGTCTTCCTGGTTACGGCGAATGTCCGCTTCGTTGCCGGAGACTCGTGGTTCTACAAGGACGGGTTTCGACGGCATGATGCCGCCGCAGTCACTCAAGTATCGCTCCCCGAACTCGATGCGGCTGCCGGCGATATGGTCCGCTACTTCGAAGACGACCGCGCCGCGCTCCGGATCCTGGTCACCATCGACGGCCAGGAAACATCACTCTTCAACGAGAAAGAGACCGACCACATGCGCGACGTGAAGTCGCTCATTCGGGCCGTCTTCAGGCTCAACGAGGTGTCACTCGGGATCATCATCGTTTACGTTGGAGCGGTCGTACTTTGGACCCGTGAGCGAAGCCCGCGTGACCTGGCGAAATATTGCCTTCTGGGGGTTGGACTTGGCGTCGTGGTGGTCGGAGCAATCGGCGGCTTCGCCCTCACCGGGTTCGATCGCGCCTGGACGCAGTTTCATGAGATAGCCTTCCGAAATGACCTCTGGGCGCTGGATCCCTCACGGGACCGTCTGATCCAGATGTTTCCGGAGCCGTTCTGGGAAGAGATGACCTTCCTCGTGGCCGGGCTCACGCTGCTCGAAGTGCTGGCGCTCGTTATCGCGGCGACCAGTTACATGCTCGCGACGAAGCACCGGGAGTACCCACCGGGTATCCAGGAATCAGAAACAGGTCGTCGGCGCGGGCTGGGCTAGTTGCCGCAGGCGCAACCGCCGCCGCCACAACACCCGCCACCCGCGGCTGGCGCCTCGTCCATCATGGTCGCGGTACCGCCACTTCGACTCATGGCGAACGCGGATACCGTTCGTTCAGCGCGATGCCCGCTGGTGCACTTCGTCGTCGTCGCGGCTTCAGACATGGGGCGGCGTTGGTCGAACTTGGTTCGGCAGGTCGGGCAGTAGTACTCGTAGATGGCCATGGCCAAAGTATACCGGAACCGTGGCTCAGGCGGCGCGACCGGCTCGTCGACGGCGTACGCGCTGGGCCGTGCGCGTGGCAGGAGCGGCGACCTTTTGCGGAAGCGGGAGGAAGTCCCCAGGAGCGCGCTCGGCGGCCAACGACGGCAACGCGACGACGGCACCGGCCAGTACGGCGCGAGTGATGCTGTTGGAAGGCTCAACCCAGCCGCTGCTCGCGCCACCTAACGCGCCAGGGCGCGAGAACAGACTTCTTAACCAGCGAAACATCCATGCCATCTGGACAAGACAATAACCGCGCGATTGCCCTGGTGGCAACCACTCATTAACCTGCGCCATTTCCATCCACGCGTCGAAAGAAGTCAGCAACGACGCCGTTCCATTCTTCGGCACGTTCGAAGTAGCAGGAGTGTCCGGCGCCTCTCACTTCGTGATACTCGGCTCCAGGAATCAGCGATTGGGCCTCGCGAATCATCTCGGGAGACGTGATCATGTCGTGTTCTCCTACGACATAAAGTACGGGCACCTTCAGGTTAGCGATCATTTCGTGGGTGCTCCCGCGGTAGGTAGCGGGTGGCCGTCCGAGCAGGCCCTTCGGCCGCGGAGGATTGATCGCGTTGATCTGGCGGTACAGCAGCGCCAGCCCGGGGTTGGAGTCCTCGAATCCCGGAGCAAGCGCATGTTCGCGAAGTCCGCCATCGCCGCGTTCATCCTTCAGTTCGTCCTGGAGTTCGCGAACGCGGTCGTTGGTCGCCCCGGCGGTCGTGCCGCACAGGACGATGGAGCGGATTCGATTCGGTGCGAGGCGCGTGAGGCCAGCAACGGCCCGCCCGCCCATCGATTGAGCGATCACGTGAGCCGACTCGATGCCGAGTTTTTCGAGAACGGAGACGAGATCCGTGCCCAGCGAAAAGCGGCCGACGGACATGTCTCCGGTTGAAAGGCCCCAGCCGCGGGCATCGACCGTGGTGCAACGATAGGATGGCGCGAACGCGGCAACCTGCTGCCACCAGATGAGGTGGTTGCCCCCGGCGCCATGCAGGAACACCACGTCCGGGCCGCTCCCGGTCTGCTGGTAGTACATCCTGGCGGCATTGACAGTCACATACGGCATGGTCGCCAGTCTACGCGAAAGCACTCGGCCTTTGGCTTACCCGGTGATTTCGCATAGGCTCAATCCCACGAACGAGGAGGATGTTCAGATGCGTATTGGAGTAGCTGTTGGCGCTGGTGCAGGTCCCGAGGGGACCATCGGCGCGATGATCGCCCAGGTGCAGCGAGCCGAAGCCGAAGGCTTCGATTCAGTCTGGGTCGCGAACATTTTCGGCGTCGATGCCATCACGTTTCTCGCTCTCGCCGGCCGCGAGACCTCGACAATCGAACTCGCCACGGGTGTTGTGCCGACGTACCCGCGCCATCCAACCGCGATGGCTCAACAGGCGCTCACGGCCGCCGCCGCAAGCAACAACCGTTTTACGCTTGGGATAGGGTTGAGCCACAAGGTCGTCATCGAAAACATGTTCGGCCTGGACTACTCCAAACCGATTCGCCACACCCGCGAGTACCTTTCCGTACTCATGCCGCTGCTTGAGGGCAAGCAGGCCATGTTCCGGGGCGAGGAGTACCGCGTAGCTGCCCAGATCCAGGTCGCCGGAGCCAACCGGCCACCGGTGTTGTTGGCGGCGCTCGGGCCACAGATGCTGAAGCTGGCAGGCAAGATGACGGACGGTACGGTGACCTGGATGGGTGGTCCGAAATACCTCGCCGAGACCGCCATCCCGATTATCACCGCCGCCGCCAGGGAGGCTGGCCGCCCCGCGCCACGTATCGCGGCGGGCTTCCCGATAGCCGTTACAGACCGGCCTGATGATGCCCGCGCCTCGGCGTCAAAGATCTTCGCGATGTATGGGACGTTGCCATCCTACCGCGCGGTCCTCGATGTCGAAGGCGCGGCAGACCCGTCGTCCATTGCGATGGTCGGAAGCGCAAGCCAGGTCGAGGCCCAGATTCGCGAACTCGCGAAGTCAGGCGTGACCGATTTCAGCGCGTCGCCGTTCCCGGTCGAAGGCGATCCTGGCGCGATCCCGCGGACATTCGAAATGCTGGCGTCTCTGGCCAAACACGGTGTGCGCTGAGAAATCCAACTCCCCTCTCCCGCGCACGGGAGAGGGGTCGGGGGTGAGGGTCGCGCGCTACGAGTTGCCACGCTGCATGCGAAGCATCGCCTCGGGCAGTTGCACGCCCGCGTCAATGAATGCCTTGCCAATTGCCGCCGCGTTGGGACCGAAGATGGTCGTGCGGTTGTCGGCAACGAAGGCGTGGCTCTCTTCGATTCGCTTCATTTGGCCCTGGAACCGCGGGGCGACGTAGCGGGCGAACAATTCGTAGCTGTGCTTCGTCTTTTCCCATGAGGTCCACTCGTGCGCGAGGCCGAGCAGGGCGCCGAAGCCGCCGCTGAGTTCCTGCATCCGCTCAATGGCCGCAATAGCGTCGTCGGGAGTGCCGACGATGGCGCCGCCGCGTTCGACCTGGGAGGCGATGTCGCCCGCTACCGTCGGATCGGAGGGGCGGCCCAAGGTGTCTTCAAAGTAGTCCTTGTTGAACCCCTGGCTACCCATATCTACGTCGCGGATGGCTTCTTCTCGGGTATCGGCAAGGTGGATTGGCATCATCAGCCGCCAGTCCTCGCGGCTGATCGTATTGCCCGCCTTATCGGCCGCTTCTTGTGCCATCTCCCAGGTCTTCGCCAACGAGATCAGCCCGCCCGGTTGAGAAACGGAGACCGAGAGCACGCCGACCCCGTACTTGCCCGCCGCCTGTGGCCCTGCTGGCGAAAACGTTGACGCGACCGCCACCGGCATGTGAGGGAAGGTGTACGGCGCGAGTTGCAGCCGTGCTTCCTTGAGCGTGAACCAGTCGGACTCGTGGGTAACGGTTTCACCGCGGAACAGCCGCAGGATGACGCCGAGCGCCTCATCCATCCGCTGCCGCTGGGTTATGGCGCTGATACCTAGCATGTATGCGTCGGAGGTCAGTGCCCCGGGCCCGACACCGAACATGGCGCGGCCACGGGTCATGTGGTCGAGTTGCACCATGCGGTCGGCAAGGATGAATGGATGGTGATAGGGCAGCGAACTGACACCGGTGCCCAGTTTTATCGAACGTGTCCGTTGAGCAGCCGCCGCAATCATCAGCTCTGGCGAGGCGATGATTTCCCAACCGGCGCTGTGGTGTTCGCCAATCCAGGCCTCGTCGTAGTCCAGCTTGTCCAGGAACTCAATCAGTTCGAGATCACGGTCGAGGGCAACCGTTGGGTTCTCGCCAACGCGGTGAAACGGGGCAAGGAAGATACCGAAACGCATGCGCGGAGGGCGATAAACCAAGGAAAGGCTCCATAGCGAAAATTGTTAGCTTCGCGCGAATAATACCCGGTTTGGCGTTCGAATTCTTGGGCTCTCGACTCCAGTGGTGTTCCTTGCTCTCACGACGAACTTTGAGGCCTGCGGCGTGCTCCCCGAGGCTGCTGAAAGCCCGCGGCGGGGCCGATAGTTAGCCATAGGGGCGAGTCTGTCCCGGACGATTGGGGAATCCTGATGGCGAAGGTCGGTGTCGCTGGCAAGGGGCTGGTTGCCGAGGACGTGCGTCCCGCCCATGGGCTGGTCAGCCGGACCCGCGGGCTGATGCTGCGCAAGTCGCTCGCCGACGGAGAGGCGCTCGACATTCGCCCGTGCGGCTCCATCCACATGATGTTCATGCGGTTCCCCATCGACGCCGTTTTCTACGACAAACAACGCCGTGTCACAAAGGTCGCGAAGAATGTGCGGCCGTGGACGGGCATCGCGATGGGTGGCAAGGGTGCCCACGGGGTCATCGAAATGCAGGCTGGCGCAGCGGGCACCGTTTCGCCAGGGGACTACCTCGAGTTCGAGGATCTGTCCGGACGCATTTCCTGAGGACGATCGGACACCGCCAAAGCGGATGTTGAAGTGAGGTGAGAGGATGCCGCCAGGCAAGGGGTTCTACGGGCCAAAGTACCGCGACCGCAGTTCGAACGAACGGCGGCTCACTCCCTTTTACCTGTTGGCAGGGCTCCCCGTCCTTGCGTTCTTCGCATGGATAGGGATGTGCACTCTGGGCGGTGACAGCGCGCCCATCGACACTGGTAGCGCGCCTGCCGAAGGCCAATCCCAGGGCCAGGTGAAGCCAACCGAACTCCCGAAAGTCGCTCCTCCCCGAGACCCCGCGAAGAAGGTGGCGGGCGAGAGTGAAGGTGGCGCTTCCATTCCCGCGAACCCCGAAAAGCCGGGCATCAAGGAGTACCTGATCGCGGGTAGCAGGCGATTCGAACTCCCGCTGAGTGTTCATGCTGGTGTGGAAGACTACTTCGGCAGCGCCCGCGCCGATGGCAAAGTGCACACCGGGGTGGATTTCTCGCTCGTTGGGCTGAAGAACGTTCCCGTTGAGTCTGCCTGCGAAGGAGTCGTATCCGAAGTTGCCACCGACGACGTCCTCGGTCTCCATGTCATCGTTGACTGCGGTGGTAACTTCACGTCCGTTACCGGGTGGCTCGAAAGCGTTCGTGTGGCGAATGGCAACAACGTCTCGAAGTCCTCGGTAATTGGCGTCGGTGAACAGGACGGTTTCGTACACGTCGAGCTGCGATATAAGGACGTGCCCTTCGATCCCAAGGACTTCATGCAAATTCCGGGCAAGGAAGTCATTCCATGGACTCCGACGCCCACACCCACCCTTCGGCCCGGTGAGACACCGACGCCAGAGCCAACCGGGACCCCCACGCCAAAGCCCGCCGGCAACACCGGAGGCTCCGAGACGCCGCCAGCGGCACCTCCGACGGCCACTCCCACGTCCGGACCGCCGACTTCGACGCCGACAGTTACGCCCACCCCCACACGCACGCCGACGCCCACCAAGACTCCGGTTCCCCCAAAGAACACCCCTACGCCACTGCCTCGCGCCTACTAACCCGCAAAAGGCGAGCTCCGCCCGGCTGATCAAGTTCAGGGGCTTGCCTTCTCGGCCAACACCTCGGACGATTTGGGCATGGCGCTTTACGAATACCTCTGTCCTTCCTGTGGCACTCGCACCGACAAGCGAATGCCAATGACCGATGCCCTCCAGGTGATCCCCTGCCCGAAGTGCGGCAAGCAGGCCCGAAAGACGATCGGCTCGTGGGCCGTTGTCGGCGTTTCGCACGCTTCCGTTGGCGATGGTCCCGCTCCCTGGGACGATGGCGATGACAGCGGCGACGCCGTTGGTGACTTTGGCGGCGCCGGCGACTT
>JANPDX010000528.1:0-2646 GCA_031431695.1 Dehalococcoidia bacterium | reverse complement strand
CATGACCACAAGGAAGAAACCCAAGCGCGGTCCCTTAGTAGAGTGGATTCCGGCCCAATCAGCTCGCCGCGTTCAGGCGCTTCAGCGACACGAACCCGAACGACGGCATTTGAGGGGTTCGAGTCCTGTCGGGGGTACCATCCGTCTCGTTGGAAGTCAGATTTCGCGCGTTAGCGGCAGCGGGTGCGAAAACGGAACAGGCTCGTCTTCGGCAACCGTGCGAGTTATCTGGTCGAATGCAGCTTTCAGGTTCTCGGTGAAGGTTTCCACCATCTCCGGCTTTGTCCATGACGACGTTAGCCCGATGCGAAGCTGGCCACCGTAGCGCACGACCGCCACACTCAGCGATTGCGACCCGAACAGCGGCACCAGTGGGAAGATTTCCTGTACCTGCGCATCGCCGAGGGTATAGGTTCGCGAAGGTCCGGGGACGCTCGTAATGAGGATGGCGTAGGAATGCACCTCTCCAGCGATCCAGTGCAAGAGTCGCTGGCTCCATTGTCCGGCCCATGCCGTAAGTTCAGTGAGGACTTCGTACCCTTCCGCGTCCCCCCGGTGTTTCTGCAATGCCGACTGGTGGCGAATGCCAGTAACGCAGCGGGCGAGGTTGCCGTTCTGGGGATCCAGGGGCAGGAGTTGCAGACCGATGCGATTGCCGAGGTTGTAACGTTCTGCGCGCGTGCGAAAAGAGACTGGCACAGCGGCGCGCAGCTTCCGAAACTGGAGCCGGCGACTGCCGGGGAGGTCATTGATCGCGGTTGCGACGGCCGCGAGCACGAGGTCATTTGGTGTTCCGCCGAGGCGCTGCCGCGCCAGCCTGAGCGGGCGATCCTCAACGCTGAACCAGGTCACGGAACGCGTTCCTTCGTTCGCGCCGCGCAAGAGCGTCGTTGGGCCTGGAGAGAGTAGCCGAACGCAGGTTCGGACCAGTGCGGCCCCTCTTCGCGCGAGCCGAGCCCGGTGCTTCGGTGTGCGCACTGCCTCAATCGCACTGGATGCGATGTGTCCGGGGACGGCCGCCCAACGGAGCAACTCGTCTGCGACCAGGGAGTTTCGTGTTGGGACATCCGCGCGAAGGACTGGCGCATGAGTCGTCTCCCGTCGGTCGAGGAGAAGGGCGAGAAGATCGATCCCGGCGATACCATCGACCAGTGAATGGTGAGCAAGAAACACCAGCGCGAATCGGTCGGCAGTCGATCTGCGAGGGATAATGAGGACCTTCCAGAGCGGCCGGGATCGGTCGAGCGGTTCGGCCATCGCTGCCTCGGCTATGCGGCGGATCTCCGTATCGGACTCCGCGGCTTCCGCCACTTGCACCTGCGTTTCCCAGTCCAGTTGTGAGTCGGGGACCCAGATTGGCCAACCGGTTAATGGCGCTCGAGCCAGCGTTCGGTCGAGCCCTGGGATTCTGCGAGCACGCGCCGCGAGAAGGCCTCGCAACCGCTGCACGTCGAGCTGTCCTCCGGCATCTACCCAACCATCGCTTGAGACGAATGCCACAGCGCCGATGTGCATCGGGCGGCCTGGCCCCTCGAAAGACAGGAAGGCAGCGTCCTGGCCCGAAAGCCGCGTATATCCGCGCGAGTTCGTCACCGGTGCGTTTGCCATTGGTTCCACAGTAACCGGTGTGCGCGATCCACGTGCATCTCCATGGGATGCGCGCTTACAGGGTTTTCTCTGATCGAAGCGGCTCGCCTCCCCATCGTTCGCGGTGCAGGTACTCCCCCGACGCGATTCTCGGGCGCGTGCCGAGTACGGGGTCAGGAGTTTGGGCCGGATATCCAAGGGCGATGACGTTCGCCACGACGTGCCCGTCGGGAAGTCCGAGGACCGCAGCCGCGCGCGCGGCATCGTGCATCGATGCCGGGCAACTCGCGATCCCTTCAGCCCAGGCCGCGACCATCAGGTTCTGCGCTGCGCGTCCGGCATCGAAGGGCCCGCGGAATATCGCGAACGGCGCGCCGACCACTCCAGCTTCGGGGACCAGCACAAAAACGATCGCGGCCTGGCACGAACGCACATGTGGCGTGAAGTTCCCACATTCGGCAAGCCGGTCTCGTTGTTCCTGACCCTGGACGATCATCAACCGGACCGGCTGGGCTGCCTTCGCGCTGCCCGCCATTCGAGCGGACTGCGCCAATCGGAGAAGCGTCTCTTCCGCTATCGGTTTCTCGCTGAAGCTCCGAGTGTCTCGTTTGGAGATGACGGTGTGATAGACGTCGGTCATTCGTAGCAGCTTCTTTCCAGCACGGTTGATCGCCTTCTTGAGCCCTGATCAAATCGCCGGGCCCAGTTCCATGCGGGTCACAGCGTACGGGAATCGCCGTCCAGGGAACGCAAGAACTTGAGAAGTAGCTCGTTGACCTTGGCGGGACGCTCTTGCTGAGTCCAGTGTCCGCAACCTTCCAGGATTTCGAGGATGCGAAGGTCGGGGACGACTTCCCTGAGACGCTCAATGGCCGCCGGGTTCCGTGCCGGGTCACGCGATCCACTGACGAACATCGCCGGCTGATTTACCGTCGCGTCCGCAAGATCCAGGCTGAGTTCCCAGTTTCGATTGACGTTGCGGTACCAGTTCAGCCCTCCGCTGAATCCCGAGGCGTCAAAAGCCCGGACGTAGGTTTGGAGGTCGTCTTCGGAAAGCCA
>JANPDX010000527.1:0-1905 GCA_031431695.1 Dehalococcoidia bacterium | reverse complement strand
ATCTCTGAGGCCGAGGTCCTCCTTTCCACCATAAGCACGGATGTGCCTTGTGTACTAGAGATAACGGATTGCTACGTGAAAGGTTAATGGCGGATGGTCATACTCGCAGAGAAGTCTTTTTGAGCGGTTGGCGATGAACGTGACGAGGGCCGTTGCGCATGGCCGGAACACGGTCTTTTCGCGCCGCTGGCTGCAAGTATTCGCCGCCGCGATGTTCATCAACACAAGTTACGGAACGCTTTCCTATGCGTTTTCGGTGTTGGTTACGGATTCCGGGCCGGGCGGTGAGTTCGGCGCTGGCGCGGTCTCGCTCGGGTTCGGGGCAGCGTTGCTGGTTTCGGGCGTCGCCGGGATCTTCGCGGGCACGATCGCCGACCTGATTGGCACGCGGAGGCTGATGGCGGCGGGCGCGGTACTCGGCTGCATCAGCCTGGCTCTGCTGGGCACGACGCAATCGGCATGGCAGTTCTTTGTGGTGATGGCGTTGCTTTGCGGGCCTGCGATGGCGGCGACATTTTACGAACCCGTGTATGTGCTGATGAACCGCTGGTTCGAAGCCGACGCGCGGCCACGGGCTTACGGGGTGCTGACCCTGCTGAGCGGCTTCTCGGTGACGATCTACACTCCATTGACGCGGTGGCTGATTTCGGAGATGGGGTGGCGCGAAGCGCTGGTGGTCCTCGGACTGATCCTGCTGGCAGTGGGGACGCTCGTGCCGGCGATCCTGGTGGAGCCGATGGAGCGCTCCGGGACTTCGACGCGGCTGACGCCGGGACGGTTCGCGCGGGAGGCACGCGACGGGCTCTCGCATGCGGACCGGCGCTTCTGGTGGTTCATGCTGACATTCTTCGCCGCAACCTGTGCACTTAGCGGCTTTTCGTTTCACATGATTTCGCAGTTGGAGACGCGCGGATTCGACGAAGCCTCGGTGGCGAACGCAATCGCAGTGACGGGGATTGTGAGCCTGCCGGCGCGCCTCATCCTGCCAATGCTTTCGGGGCGCGCTCCGAGTGTGGTGCTGTTGTCCGTTTGTATCGCGCTCCTGGGGGTGGCCGCGTGGTTGGCGAGCAGCGCGGGCGAGTGGTGGCAGGTGTGGGTGTACATCGCGGTCTTCGGGGCGGTGTTCGGCGCGGTGTATCCCTTGCGAGCGCTGGTTACTTCGGAGCAGTTCGCGGGGCCGTACTTTGGGCGAATCATCGGGCTGCAGGCGTTGTTCGTGGCCGGCGCTCGGGCGCTCGGGCCGATCGTGGTGGGGATGGTGGGGACGAGCCAGGGGGCTTACGAGACGAGCTTCCGGGTGGCCGCGGCGGTGCTGCTGGTGGCGGCGGTAGGGACCTGGTGGACGATGCGCCCGAGACGAAGTTCTAGTTGGAGCCGCGCACGCCAGTAAGCGCGGGAATGTTGCCTCGCTACGAATGCTCCCTGTTTTGCTACGCCCTCCGCGGGCCACAACCAAATCCGAGGCGCGCACGCCAGTAAGCGTGTGCGCGTTCCGCCAACCACTCTCTCCACGCTCACGCCAGGTCCTAGGCGAACTTTGAACATTCGAAATGCATGAACCTCCACGCGCTTATTCGCGTGCTCGCCTCGGACCTGGCTCGGACGTTTGCCTGACGTTTCCCTCCACGACTTTCGCCCTCCGGCGCGAACGGCGACACTGGAACTCATGGACTTTCAGATTCTCTTCGCGATAGCCATGCCCATAGCCATGGTCGCGGGCGGTATCGCGGCCTGGCGGGCTTCGAAAAAGAGCAACGCCGAGCCAGAGGTGCCCCTGTGGAAGGACGACTCGCTGGACGATTGGCGCAAGGAGCGCGACGCGCAGGCCGAGACCGACCGGCTGCAGCGCCCCAACGACTCGCACCTTTCGACGGGTTCGGAAGAGCAGCAGGAAACGAAGAAGCA
>JANPDX010000526.1:0-1630 GCA_031431695.1 Dehalococcoidia bacterium | reverse complement strand
ACTTCCGATGCGGGGATATCGAGGTTGTTGGTGGGCTCGTCGAGCAAGAGGCAGTTGGCGTTGAGTTGCATGAGCCGGGCAAGCTGGACGCGCGACTTTTCGCCGCCGCTGAGTTTCGCTATGGGCTGCGAACACGCGTCGTAGGGCAGCAGGAAGCGCTGCAGTTGGGCGACCGCTTCGCCTTCGTACATCGACTTCACTTCGCGGATTGCCTCGACCGGAGTCTGGCGGAAATCGAGCGTTTCGTGCTCCTGCGAGTAATAGCCGGTCCTCACGCTCGGTCCGACCCACGCCTCGCCTGAATCCGCCGGGATCTGTCCGAGGATGAGCTTAAGCAGCACCGACTTCCCCGCGCCGTTCGGCCCGACAATACCGATTCGTTCGCCGTTAAGGATGGTGTCGTTGGCGTCAAAGAGGATGGCCTTTTCGCCGAACGACTTTGCCAGGTGACGCAGTTCGACCGTCTTCGTTCCGCCGCGCGTGCCGGTGCGGAAATCGAGGCGCATCTTGCGGCGTTCGAGCACGGGCCGTTCGACCTTGTCCATCGAATCGATCTGGCGCTGTTTGTTGCGGGCCTGCTTGATGTGGCGCTCATCGATGACGATAGAAGCCCACAGTTTGAAGCGTGCGATGGCAGTTTCGAGACGCGAAATTTCTTTCTGCTGGGCGACGAAGTCCTGCTGCTGGCGCAGGAGTGCGAGCTCTTTCTGGGTGACGTAGCTGGTGTAGTTGCCTTCCCATCGTCGCAGCACGATGCCGGCCTCGCGCGAGTAATCGAGTTCACAGATGACCGTCGCAACTTCGTCCAGGAGATAACGGTCGTGGGAGACGACGACAACACAGCCGGGGAACTGGCGGATGACCTTTTCGAGCATCGCCTTGCGTTCGAGGTCCAGGTGGTTGTCCGGTTCGTCCAGGAGCAGGAGGTCGGGTTCGGCGAGGATGCAGCGAGCGATGCCTATGAGCTTTCGCTGACCGCCGGAGAGCAGTTCCATCGGGCGCGACCAGGCGTCTTCATCGAAGCCGAGTGAGCGCAGCAGTGCCTCGGCGCGGTTGCGCATGGCCCCGCCGCCGGCCTTTTCGTGGCGTTCGAGCAGGTCGGCGTGTTCATGCATCACCCTATCGAAAGCGTCCGGGTCTTCGAGGGTCGCCGGGTCGGCCATGCGCTTTTCGGCGGAAGTGAGGGCGTGTTCGAGGGCGGCAAGGTCGCCGCTTACGCTCAACAGTTCATCGAAGGCGGAGCGGCCGGGCTGGCCCACGAAGTCCTGTTCGAGGTAGGCGACACGGGCGCCCCGGCGCAGGGTGAAGGCGCCTGCGTCGGGCGAATCCTAGCCGGCGAGTACGCGCATGAGGGTGGACTTGCCCCAGCCGCTCGGCCCGACGAGGCCGATTTTCTCGCCATCCTGCAGGGACCACGAAAGACCGCGAAAGATGGTGCGGCCCCCGTGGATGCGCGAGACGGAACTGAGGTCGGCGACGATCATGCGGATGATTGTGCGGGATCAGTGCGGTGCGTGGGATGGCAGAGCCCCGCGACTCCAACGGGTCACTCGTGCCGGGTGGTGATGCCGCCATCGACCGGAATGATGACGCCCGTGATGTAGGCACTGGCGCGCGACGAGAGAAAGAT
>JANPDX010000525.1:0-2671 GCA_031431695.1 Dehalococcoidia bacterium | reverse complement strand
TCGCTGCTACGACCGGCGGTGATGCTGAACCTCCTTGGAAACCTGTGGCGTGACGGATCGCCCGATTGGCGTACCGTGATGTCGCATCCGACGGCGCGCCTCCATCTCTACGGTAAGAGCCGGGCTTCCATCGGGCGGAAGATGGGGCACGTCTTAGTTTTGAACGAAGACAGCGACGAGGCGGACGCGATCGCTCAAACCATCGCTATCGAGCTGGAGCAGAGCGTGAGCCCAGGTGGGAATAGCGAACACGCGACAGAGCGAGGAGCATGACCGGTCTGGGGCGGGACATGGGCCGCTAAAAGCGCCGCTTCGCAACTCGGGAAGCCAAAGGAAACGCATTGACGGCAATCGACCCGATCATCCTCTTCTTCTTGCTTGGTATCTTCGCGGGGCTACTGCGATCCGAATTGCGCCTGCCCGCCGCAGCCTACGAATTGTTGAGCATGGTGCTGCTGCTCGCGATCGGCATGAAGGGCGGCGTCGAGCTGGCAAGGCAGCCCTTCAGCCAGTTAGCGCCGCAAGTGCTCGCTGTCATGGCCATGGGATTCGCGTTGCCGTTGGTCGCTTATCCGGTGCTGCGATACGCCGCCCGCTTCGAGCGTGCGGACGCGGCGTCCATTGCCGCGCATTACGGCTCGGTGAGCGTCGGCACATATGCCGTCGCGGTCGCCTATTTCGCCAGCAGGCAAATCGCCGTCGAGGCGCACATGCCGCTGCTGCTGGCGGTACTAGAGATTCCCGCAATTCTGGTTGGGATCCTGCTCGCCCGCGGGTTCTCGCGCGAAATGCGCCTGGGAGTCGTGGTTCGTGAGGTGTTTCTCGGCAAGGGGGTCGTGTTGCTCTTCGGTGGCCTGTTGATCGGCTGGGCGGCGGGACCAGACGGCCTGGCCTCGATCAAGCCACTGTTCTTCGATCTGTTCCCGGGGATCCTGGCGCTGTTCCTGCTAGAGATGGGCTTGATTACGGCAAGTCAGTTCGGCAGTCTGAGGCGCCACGCCGTAGTTTTGATCCTTTTCGGAATCGGCATGCCGTTGTTTTCCGCTGTAGTGGGGACGGCCCTCGGGTGGACGCTCGGGTTGTCGGTAGGTGGGACGGCCATGCTCGCCATCCTGGCAGCGAGCGCCTCCTACATCGCGGTGCCAGCGGCCATGCGAATTGCTATACCCGAAGCCAACCCCACACTGTCGCTGGCCGCCTCCCTGGGGGTCACATTCCCGTTCAATGTCTTGTTTGGGATACCGCTCTATCATGCGCTCGCCACGCGGGCGCACGCGCTGTTAGGTGGGTGAAAAATGAACGACCACACGAGCAGGGTCCTGACGATCATCACGGAGGCGGCGATTGAACACCTGCTCGTTCAGGACATCGAGCGATTGGGTGCCCATGGATACACTGTCAGCGATGCCCGCGGCAAGGGTAGCCGGGGTGTGCGCAACTCCGCATGGGCGGCGAGCAGCAACGTTCGCATTGAGGTCGTGTGCGATGCGGCTACGGCCGACACCATCGCCGCTCATCTGCGTGCGCACTACTATGAGAACTATGCCATGATCCTATTCTTGACCGACGTCGAAGTGCTGCGCCCGGAGAAGTTCTGATCCCCAATGGCTTTTGGCAGGCGTTCGTGTTCTCCAGCGGGAGCATGTGCCGGGCGCCGGGGATTGTCACGAGCCTGCTTTACCGGGGGGAACGCCTCCGGCGGCGAAGCCGGCCTCGTAGGCCGCGATGGCCAGTGCGACCCGCGAGTCGACCATGAACTTGCCGAGCAGGCGGCTGACATAGGTCTTGGCCGTCGCAGTCCCGATGTAGAGGCGTTCGGCGATCTGGGTGTTGGACAGCCCCTCGATCACGAGTGCGAGAACATCCGTTTCGCGCTCGGTCAGGTCCGGCAGGGACACGGTCGGCGTCACGAGCGGGGACAACCTTGTCTTCCGATTCGAAAACCGGGGCAAGAAGTACCACATGGTTGTGTTAACGAAAATCCCCAGGGACGCCGACCTTGACGCACTGCTGGACAGCAAAGACACGCTCCCGGGCGTCGAGGATGTAGGCGACGTGTTCGTTTTCGCTCCGGGCGATAAGGCCGATGTCGTCCTCACCGGCAAGCTGACGCCGGGCCGCTACGTCATGCTCTGCTTCATCGTCGACCCAGATGACATGAATCATGAGCCGCGCGTAGCCAAGGGCATGAAGGCAGACTTCATCATTGAGTAGCCGACGGCATTCAGCTTTAGAAGGAGACCCAACCAGGTCCAGCCCGGCAACGTTCCCTTCGTCCGTCCCTATTACCATCGGCTCCGCACGTGCCGCCGTTATGATCGGTAGCTCGCTCACGTTCCTCGGGGCGATCACGATTTTCGCCTAGTCCTTCCTGAACTGGGACGACTCACCCCGCGAGGTCGTCACCGGGCCGGGCGAGATCATCGGATGTGCGCTTGCGGCTGTTGGAAGCGTCGTCCTCATCCTCGGCCTGCCGAGGGTGCTCAGGGGTCTCGCGCCCTGGGCCGTGGCCGCGTCCGTCGCCGGGCTCGGGTTCGTGCTGGTCGATGCCTGGTGTAACGGCACCGTGGCCGTGGCCGTCGCGAACGAGATCGACGATGCGACCTTCGACACTATCGTCGAGAGCGGCAGGGCGTTTGTTTTTAGCCTGCCGAAGATGCTGCTCTGCCTG
>JANPDX010000524.1:0-5543 GCA_031431695.1 Dehalococcoidia bacterium | reverse complement strand
AAGGTCCAGGTCATCCTGCCGAACATGGCGGCGGGCTGTTCGATGGCCGATATGGCCGACCCGGACGACGTGTACCAGGCATGGGACGAGATCCACGAAATGCTGGGCGAAGGCGCGAGCGTCGTCCCCGTGACCTACATGAACAGCGCCGCGAGCCTGAAGGCATTCGTTGGCGAACGCGAAGGCCTGGTCTGTACATCGAGCAACGCTCCTCGCGCCTTGAAGTACGCATTCGAACGCGGCGAGAAAGTGCTCTTCTTCCCGGACCAACACCTCGGGCGCAACACCGGCTACGGCATGGGTGTGCCCCTGGACGAGATGGTGCTCTGGAACTTCCGCATGCCCCACGGCGGGACCACCCCCGAACAGTTGCGAAAGGCGCGAATCATTCTCTGGCAGGGCCACTGCAGCACTCACCAGCGCTTCAGCGTCGAACAGATCGAGAAAGCTCGAAAGCAGCACCCGGGCGTCAACGTGATCGTGCATCCCGAATGCCGCTGGGAGGTGGTGCAGGCGGCGGACGCAAACGGTTCGACCGAGCGCATCGTCAGGGCGATATCGGATTCGCCGGCCGGTTCGGTCTGGGCCGTGGGGACGGAAATCAACCTCGTGAACCGGCTGCAAAAGCAGAACCCGGACAAGACCGTCTTCTGCCTGGACCCGGTGGTCTGCCCCTGCAGCACAATGTACCGAATCCACCCGGCCTACATCACCTGGGTACTCGAATCGCTCCTGCAGGGCGTGGTGGTCAACGAAGTGACGGTGGATGCGGAGACGCGGAAGTGGTCGCTGGTCGCGCTGGAGCGAATGCTGGCGCTGGCGTAACGCTGAGCTAAGGCTTGATGTCCTCCCATCAACGGCCGCTAACCCGACGGTCCGAGACTTCCTGCGCATCCGGTTTTCAGCTCAAGGCCTTCATGTAGCCTTCATGTAGGTGGCCATGTCGAAGTAGTCTCGCCAAGTTCGGATTTTGCCGTCCTCCATTTCGAAAACGCCCACGCACGGTAAGTCCACATGCTTTCCGCCCGTGTCCGTGCGGTCGATGCGTTCGGCGAAGACGACGTTGCCGTTCGCGGCGATGTTGAGCACTTCCCATTCGGTGTTTTGCCAATTCTTGAGGAAGCGATCGATGGTGGCGCGGACGGCGACCGTCCCGATTGCAGGCGGCCCGGGCATGTTGTGGTAGGTCGGGTCGTTCGTGAAATAGGCCATCATCGTATCGGTATCGAGCGTTGCCCAATCGGCGCAGAACTCGCGGATAACGGTTGCGGGATCGTTCGGCATGGGTTCCTCCGGGCGGGTTCGCCGCGGATTATAGACTGAGCCGCGGCACATGACCGGGCGCGGCTCAACAGGCCATTCCTAGTCGCCAAAAGGACAGGTGCCTTCGTCCGCATGATGTCGAAACGGCTCGAAGACGGGGAGGACCAATCGGTCCGAGTCTCGTGCCCGGACCGCCGGCGGACAGTAAAAAGCCCGCTGATGGCCAGACCAGCGGACTTTTCGATTCCTACCAGGAGCGGTGGGAAATTCGTGAGATCAGGCGACCGCGGGCTCTCCGGACGCGATTCGACGGGCTCGGACGGTGGCCGGGGTAACTACGGGACCGGTTGCGCGGGCACCCGCGAGGTCGCGCTGGGCCCGGCGGAGAAAATCACGGACTTCGAGTTCGCCTTCGTAGCCCGAGAGCGAAACGATCGGGAACAGGTGGTTCGCGTATTCCTGGGGCACCGCCGACCCGAGCATCGAAAACATGTTGTCGGTCTTTTCGGCGGCGCTGTGTGAGCGGTCGTCGGAGACGATGGCGGCGAAGATAGGCCCCTGGAGGTGAGCGACGAAGTCTCCTTCACCCACGGAATGACGCATGGCGCGTGAAATGGCGGGCAGAAAGCGGTCATCGCTCGGTTTTACGCGGTCGTAACCCCCGAAGTCGGTGAGGACGAGCGCGAAGCCGCGGCCGTTGCGAACCGAGCGCATCATTTGGCGGCGGAGTTCGAAGACGAAGTGACGGCTGTTCGGGAGGCCCGTGCTCTCGTCCTCGTAGATGCGGCCACGCATCCGGTCGAGGGTACGATGGAAGCGGCGGCCCTGTTCGGACTGCTCGTACCAGAACTGAGCGTGAATACCAGCGAAGAGCATGGTCGAAAGGACGATGATCAGGATGCTGGTGTTGCCACCCGTCGAGACGACCGTCTGGGCCTCGACACAGAAAATTATCAGCCAGAGTGCGAACGTCAGCGGACGGAGCATGCGGAGAAGGAGCGGTGACTCGACCGAGCCGAGTTCTCCGGGCTCGGAGGATGGGAACAGAAAGGCATTCAGCATCGGCGGCTTGTTCACTGTTGGTCCCCTGGCGTTCTACCTAACAAGATCGAACGCTGGGCGTCAGCCAAACAGTGGCCGTTTGTAAACCGTATGTAATCTCTACCGTCCCGCGCCGGGATCGGTCTGGGTGGGCGACCTATCGGCGAGCGGGCGGAAGCGAATCCAGGTAACTGGAGATGGCCTCCGCCGCCCGGCGCCCGTCGGCGAGAGCTGTTACCACGAGATCAGCGCCGTTGACGTTGTCACCGCCGGCGAAGACGCCCGCTCGGCTGGTGCGTCCACCGCGATCGATCTGGATGAGTGCCTTGCGATCGGAGCGCAACCCGGAGGTTGTCTGTGGGACGAGCGGGTCAGCTCCATAGCCGATAGCGATGGCGACCGCATCCGCGGGCAGAATGAACTCGCTGCCCTTCACCGGGATGGGGCGGCGGCGGCCCGATTCATCAGGTTCGCCAAGCTCCATGCGCTGGCACTCGACGGAGACCACCCGGCCGCTGTCATCGCCGATGATGCGCGTGGGAAGCGTGAGCATCTCGAATCTCACGCCTTCCTCGCGGGCGTTCTTGCGTTCTTCTCCGCGTCCCAGCATTTCCGCTTCGGTGCGCCGATAAACGCAGCTCACGTTCTCGGCGCCGAGGCGGACAGCGGTGCGAACGCAGTCCATCGAAGTGTCGCCGCCGCCGATGACCACGACATTCTTGAGCGCCGGAAGCGTTTCTCTGTATTGGCTGGGGAGTTGCTCGGGGGCGAGGTTGCCGCGCACCAGGAACTCAGTCGCGGAATAGACCCCCTGGAGCTTTTCTCCTTCTATCTCCATCTGGTTGCCAACGCCCGCGCCGGTGCCGAGGAACACGGCATCGAACTCCCCCGCCAGCATGTTGTCGATGGTGACGTCGCGGCCGACATAGGTGTTGCAAACGAACTTCACGCCCAGCGCTTCGAGGTGAGCGATGTACTCATCGACGATGTTCTTTCGCATTTTGAAGTTCGGAATGCCGTAAACGAGGACCCCCCCCGGTTCCGGCCAAAACTCGTAAATGGTGGCACCGTGACCCTGGAGGGCAAGCTGTTCGCCGACGGCTAATCCGGCCGGGCCGGATCCGATGATTGCGACGTTCCGTCCGGTTGGTTCCGGGAGGTAGCGAGGCATCGGGTAGCCGCTCAGTTCCTGTCGCTCGAAGTCTGTGCAGAACGCCTCGAGCTTACCGATGGTGACGGCCGGCTCTTTTTCGCCGCCGGGGCGAATCGCGAAGCCGACAACACAGGCGCCCTCGCAAAGGTTCTCTTGGGGGCAAAGGCGGCCGCACATCTCCGGCAGGTTGCTCGTTTCGCGAAACTTTTGGGAGGCGCCGAGAATGTCTCCCACTTCCAGGAGCGCAAACGCACCGGGAATGTCGTTCGAAACCGGGCATGCCTCCTGGCACGGAGCGGAAGGACACTGGATGCAGCGGGAGGCTTCTATCCGCGCGGCGTTGAGGTCGAAGCCGAGGTAGGTCTCATCGAAATTGCGTTTGCGGGCTTCCGCGTCCTGTTTCGGGACGGGCTGGACGCTGATGGCGAGTCGGCGGGCTACTTCATGTGTCATAAGGTGAACGAGAACGAAGGGCGGAACCCGGGGGCCCGGCCTGCGCGGCATCCTTGCGTGAGGGTAACAGGGATCGTAGCGGAGGACTGGGGGATGTCAACGAATGCGACTTTGGACGCACAATAGCGGGCACAAAAGAGAGGTGACGAATGAGCCGATTGGCCCCACTAACAAACGAAACGATGACTCCGGAGCAACGCCAAACCGCCGACGCGATCCGCAGCGGGCCACGGGGCGGGCTGCGGGGGCCCTTCGAGGCATGGCTGCGAGCGCCCGGACTGGCGGATACGGCGCAGAGACTTGGAGCCTACTGTCGATTCGGCACCAGCCTCCCGGGGGATATCAACGAGCTTGCAATCCTGCTGACCGGAAAGCACTGGAAGGCGCAGTTCGAGTTCTGGGCTCATGCGCGGCTGGCGCTGGAAGCCGGCCTCGACCCGGCGATTGTGGAAGCGGTCCGCACTGGCGCGCCCCCGCCCTTCAGCCGGGACATCGAACGAGTCGTGTATGACTTCGTTACGGAGTACCTCCGTACGCTTCGCATTTCGGAAGCCACCTATCGGAGGGCGATCGACATCCTCGGGGAGCGCGGGACGGTGGACTTGATCGGTGTGGTGGGCTACTACGGGCTGGTTTCGATGACGCTCAACGTCTTCGAAGTGAGCCTGCCCGAAGGTGTGTCAGAACCGCTGGCATGAGGAGGGCCGGCTCGGGGGAGCCGTCCATCTCCGCGGCAATCGCTCACTGGAGCAGCCTGTTACGCGGCGCCCGGGGAGGCTTCGGGCCGAAGCCGCCGCATGACGAGCACCTCGCCGGTTACCTCCACGTTGGCGGCGGGAATAAACCGGGGACGTTGCCGAACAGATGAGACAGCCGCCGGGCGGCGCTTGCGCGGCTGGAGTTTGGTGGGCTTTGGCATACCCATAGATTCGACCGCGTGGACCGGCGAAACCCTAACAAACGGCGGTCTACCGGGAGATGGATAGTGACAGCGTCGTTGTCGAACCGGGCGGCCAGATGCCCCGTCCGGCCGCTTTTTGGGCGTTCGCGGGTTCAACATTGGGTCGTTCAGTGATTCTCACGGTGGTCTACGGGTTTCCCCCTAGTGAACGAATGAGACGGAACTGTCGATGATTATCACAGGCAGCAATAGAGGGCGAGACGGCCCCAAAGCGCCTGGAGCAAAGCCATGACGAATCACATGCGCGTATGTCAGCACTGCGCACTCCCCTATGACTGGCGGCGCTCGCCTTCAGGCTCATTGAAGATGACATACTGCGGCTCACTCTGCGAAAAGGCCGACCTCGGCTTCACGATTGAGACGTTGCTCAGCCCGGTGGTGATGGTCCGGATGGATTGGGCGGCCCTGCTCGCTGCCTGAGCGCCGCGGCGCAGCCAAATCAACGCAAAGCTTCGGGCGGCCGTAGGTCAGCGGGCTGGGCTGCCGCATAGCGAGGAAGTTGACTTCGTAACGTTGACGTAAGGTAGGTAGCTGATCAAGTTCAGAAACCTGCGAGACAGTCAGGTATCTGTATAAGCAATTGGGTTTCCCTGAAGGCAGCCGTATCTGCGAGGGTCAAGAGAGCTGGTGAGAAGGGGATGTTGGGGGAGGCTCCGTTAGGATGCCGGTGTC
>JANPDX010000523.1:0-2425 GCA_031431695.1 Dehalococcoidia bacterium | reverse complement strand
TGAGACGTGAGAGGTGAGTGACGTGCGGGCTTTCGGCTTCTGAGTGACGGCGCCGGTTTCGAGGGAGATGGTGAGCCAGTAGCGGACACCGCCTTCGGGGATTTCGTAGCCACCGAGGACGACCGACCACGCGCCCGCAGGGAGAGGGCCGGGAAGGTAGCCGGGCGTGGCGATATGACGTTCGATGAAGAACGCCCGGCGGTCGCTGCCGCTCCAGCCCCGGAAGCCGCCGGTGTAGGGCTCGGTGCCCCGGACGTCGAAGATGCCGATGTCGATGGTCGAGGGTTCGGCGGTGTCGAAGACGGGTGCGTAGTGGTAGGCGACTTCGATTCGGGTGCAGCGCGGGAGCACTTCGAAGGGAACGTAGAAGTACGGGTGGGCGCGCGCCTGGTCCCGCTGGATGAGACCTTCGAAATGGTATTGCCTGCGCACGGGGGTAGTAGACGGTGCGAGATGGATGAGGGCAACCGATGCTGCGTATGAGACATCAAGGGGCTGTTCTACAATGTCCGTCATGGAAGATGAAATCACGTTCGTGGTGAACGAGGCGCCCGAGGGTGGCTACACCGCTCGGGCGCTTGGGCAGTCGATTTTCACTGACGCGGACGACCTCCGCACGTTGCATGACAACGTTCGCGAGGCCGTACTGTGCCATTTCGACGACGGAAGGGCACCGAGGCTCATTCACCTCCACTTTGTTCGGGACGAAGTCATCGCTGTATGAGCCGCGTACCGCGGGACGTCAGCGGCGCAGAATTGGTGAAGGCACTGCGCAAGGCATGCCGTGGTGGCTGCTGTCTTTGGCGGCATGGCCGCAGGCGCCCCCGGTGGGGCGCGGCTACCGGGGTTAGTCCGGGAGGTCGCCCCACTTCGCCCCGTAGCGGGCGAAGAACTCCGGGGCGGTCATGCCGTAGATGTGAACGTCCCAGAAGCGCCCGCCGGTGAACTGGCCGTCGCGGATGGTGCCTTCGAGGGTCATGCCGAACTTCTTGTGCATAGTCTGCGAACGGGTGTTGAAGCCGTACACCCAGCCCTGGACCTTGTGCAGCCGCAGTTCGCCGAACATATAGCGGCAGACGAGTTCGATGGCTTCCGCGCCGTAGCCGTGGCCCCAATGCTCGCGGCCGAGGGCGATGCCATACTCGAAACTGAAGCGCCGCGCATCGACGCGCGTGTTCACGCTGCCAACGGCCTCCCCATCAAGGGTTTCGATGACGAGCCGGAAGTTGCCGTCCGCGGGCTTCTTCAGGGACTCAGTCTTCGCGAAGTCTTTCGCGCTCACTTCGCCAGTTGGCTGCCAGACTTGCCAACCGTAGCGGCTGGCGTCGCTATCAAGGTCCCAGTGCATGAAGTGCTGCCAGTCTTCGGGGTGGACGCCGCGCAGGCGCACTTTCTGCCCCTCGAACATGTTGTAGGTCATGATGGGGACGGTACCTCACGAACAGCCGAAGGTGTACTGACAGCGGCAACGGTGGGTGTCACACTCTCGACGATGAGTGCTCCTCGTTGGTTGCCGATCTTGTTCGCGACGATGGCCGTTGTGGTCCTGGCGGCTGGGTTTCACGGGAATGAACCCGCAGCAGCGGAGAGTTCGATGCGCTATGTGGAGCAAGTTATCGACCTGGTGGTGCCCGGCCCTGACGGTCCCGAGTACGGCCGAATCACGATGTTCGCTGTTGAAGAACCTGGTGTGGACATGGCTGCGCGACTGGCGGACGGCAAGGCGGCGATGCTAGCCCGTTTCCCTGGCTCGACCGAGCTCACCGGGGTTGGGGTGGCCGCGCAATTTCGGCTGTTTCCAACTCCGGTGCGATGGGCACAGACGGGCACAAGCTGGCTTTACAACCCGGCGGGATCGACGTCGGCGATGGCGGCAAATGCCGCTCAGGAGGCGATTGCCCTTGGCGCCGAAGGTTGGGACAACGCCGGGAACAGCGGCTGGCACTTCGACTTCCTCGGCGAGACGACGACGGCGACGGGTTGCAACGGCGACATCAGCAGCTATGTGAAAGACGGAAAGAACGTCGTGGGCTGGGGGCACATCGCCAACGGATTCCTGGGCTTTTCGTGCCACTGGCGTGGGACGAGCCTGGTACCGGCGACACCGTACTTCGCGATGGAGGAGTTCGATATCGTTTTCGAGCCGGACGCTCCCTATTCCGCTGCGTCCCTTCGGGCTCTCGCGCTGCATGAGTTTGGGCATTCACTTGGGCTCGACCACAGCACACCAGGTCTCTGTCCGGGGCAGGCGATGTGCGGCGGAAATGACGCGCTTACGTACATTTCGCCACGGCCGGATGACCTGAACGGTGTGATCGCCTTGTACGGGAATGCACCGGCGGCGACGCCAACCGCCAGCGCGACCGTTGTACCAGCCCCGACCGTGCCAACCGTCCCACGACCGAATAAGGTACGCGCGCCCGGG
>JANPDX010000522.1:0-3880 GCA_031431695.1 Dehalococcoidia bacterium | reverse complement strand
GGCATGTCACCGGCTATCGGCGTCCGCAGCCGTGCCGCGCCTTCCGGCAGCGCCGCCAGCGACTGACGAAGGCGCACATGGGCCTCGGCGGTGATGTCTCCGGTGATCCCGAGAGTCAGGTTCGCGCGGGTGTACTGTTTCGCCACGAAGTCACGCACGTCTTCGAGGGTGATTGCGTCGAGTCCTGCGACGGAGCCGAGCGTCGTGTGGCCGTATGACGTGCCTGCGAAGGCGGTCTCCTGCAGCCGCTCTTTGGCGAGCTCTTCTTCGTTGTTGGAGCGCAAATCCTGTGTGAGTTCGTTGCGGTGCTGTTCGCGCAGGCGCGAGAAGTCCTCGTCGCGGAAACCGGGCGCTATCAGCTGTGGCAGGGCAATCTCCTGGAACCGGTCGAGCGTGTCGCGGTGCGCGATGCCCGTGAATGTCGTCATCTCGCGGTCGACTTGTATCGAGAACGAAGCTGCCAATGGAAAGAGCGACCGGGTGATTTCGTCGAATGGCAACTCTCGGCTGCCAGCTTCGGTGACCATGGAGGCGGCCAGGGCTGCCAGGCCATGCTTGCCTTCCGGGTCATCGGCCGAGCCGGTAGTAAACAGGAGTTTGAAGCGGACCAACGGCGACACGGTTGGCAGCGCGATTTCGCGGATGTCGTCGCTGGCGACGGCGGGCCGCGAAAGCCTGGGGGCGATGGCCACTCCCTCTGGGAGATCGCCGTGGCTCAGCGTTGCCACCACCATGTTCGCGTCGGTCAGGAACTTCTTCGCGGCCTCGACCAGGTCGTCGACAGTGCAGGCGTCGTAGGCTTCGAACAGCTCGTTCAACGTGTCATAGCGGCGCTCGTAGCGGACGAAGCGGGCCAGTGTGGATGCAATCGATTCAGAGTTATCCAGCGTCCTGACGAACGAGTAGCGCGCGTGAGACTTGGCATCGTCGAGGCGTTTACCCGCTACTGGCGTAGTTGATGCCAGAGCGAGTGTTTCGGCGATCGCGTCTCGTACGTACACCGCGTCTTCGAGCCGCTTGAGGCGGGCGAAGATTGTCCCGAGCCCGGGGTCTTGTGACGACGGCAGGTAGGGGAACAGCTGGTCGACGATCTGCTCACGTTCGACGAGTTTGCGATAGAGGTCCGACGTTTCGCCAAAGAGAAGGTCGAAGAGGAAATCGAGTGCGACGTATTCTTTGTTCGTGGTCGAAAAGGCCGGGCCGTGGAAGCCGACGGTCACCCACGGAAGCGTTTCGCTGTCCCAGTGGTGGTGAACGACGACCGGCGAGACGTGGGCGGGTTCCTGGGGGACCATCACCGGCGCGTCTGTCCCGGCCTTCCAGGCACTCCAGTGCTGTTCCACCATCGCGGTGGCGGCTTCGGGGTCGATATCTCCGGCGATGATGACCGTCGTGTATTCGGGCCTGTACCACCGTTCGAAGAAGGTGCGCGAGTACTCGAACTGGTTCGGCATGTTCTCGATGTCGGCGATGAAGCCCATCGTTGTGTGCTTGTACGTGTGCGTGTCGTAGGCGTGGTTGCGTTGCACTTCGATGAGCTTCGTCAGCGGGTCGGCGGCGCTCTTGTTGTATTCGCCGAGGACTGCGCGGGACTCGGTCTTGAAGTCGGCCTCGCTGTACCGCAGGTTCATAAAGCGGTCGGCTTCGAGTTCGAGGATCCTGTCGAGGTCTTCCTTGGCGAAGGTGATGTGGTAGTTCGTGTAATCGTCGGTGGTGTAGGCGTTCTGGCGGGCGCCAGAGCGCGTGATGATTTCCTGGTAGGCGTCCGCCGGGTAGCGCTCGGTGCCGCGGAACATCATGTGTTCGAAGAAGTGCGCGAAGCCGGACTTTCCCGGCTCGACTTCGTTGCGCGAGCCGGTCTGGACCGGGATTTGGAGCGAGACAAGGTTCGGATACCCGGTGTTCAGGGCGATGACGCGCAGGCCGTTTGGCAGTGTCGTTTCAAGGGCGCGGAAGGCAATGATTGGCGGCATGGGCGGATGGTAAGGCGTCTGGCAAGTGCATACGAACGGAAGGTTGGCTCCGCCCGTGCTCAGCGGCCATTTCTCGCCGAGGCTACCTCAGGGCCGGAGGTGTGGGCTCGTTCAGCAGACCCGCGGCCCGCAGCTGCGCGCGGTAGGCGGAGGTCACATGGGCGCTGTGCTGCTCTGAACAAAGCCGCATATCGGCTTCACCCTTCGCAGGGTCTTCACCTTCGGGGATGAATCGCATGAGGACCAGGTTTCCTTCGAGTTGCGGATGGCCGGCGCGAACCGCATGGAGGCCGTGTTCTTCCAGGCAGTCAGCTGCGCGGTCCAGCGCTTGCCGGACTTCGCCCTCGGTCACGACCCCATCGGAGAGGGCGGCAAGCTGTTCGGACGAGGGTGGTTCTTTCGCGGCGCTGGCTGTGGCGGCGCTCGCTTCGACAACTCCTGCGTTGGGCCCAAAAGCCACACGACCGAAGTTAACGCCGGCGCCGACTAGAATGACCGCCACGACTACGCTGAACGGCATCCACACACGTCTCACATTTGGCTCTTCGCCACCCGTGTACACCCGCTGCCTCTGTTCCCGCACCCGCTAAAACCCGTTCGGGCAGTAGGGCGCGTACTCGCTCCGGAAGATGCCGTCCGCGGTCTTCAGGGCGGTTGTGTCTTTCGCTATCAGCCGCCCGGCGCGAGCGAAGTGGGTGGCGCTCCGGTAGCCGGAAATGAGCGAAGCGAGCACGTTGATAGACGTCGTGATGTCCGGCGCGCGGTCAACTTTTCGTACCGTCGCGGATGGGCCGTCGGTTTCGAGAAGGAAGCTGCCGACGTTCCAGGGGCAGATGTCGTCGGATTCTATGGCGATTGTCAGTTCTCCCCGCGCCCCGTAAGGCCGCTGGGCGAGCGACTTCTCGACATCGACGACGCGCATCCAAATGCCATCTGACGTCCTGCGCTGGAGGACTCTCGGTTCGAGCAGAAGTTCGGGCGCCGGGTCGTCTTCCGGTACACCGTCGAGGTCGATTCGGCGGACCAGATCGTGGGCACGGAGGTAGTCCCACAATGCCCGGTACGCCTCTAGATCGCGCGTGATGAAGTCATTGACCCGCATCACCTGGCCCGGACCGGGGTCCGTGAAGTGGCCCTCGTCAGTCTGGTAGACGGCGTGTCCAGTGACTTCGCCATCGGTATTGCGATATATGGCGCAGTAGACCGGGTGGTCCTTCACATTCGCCCGCAACGTGCTGGCCTGCCAGAGGACAGTTGAGCGATGAATCGCAAGGTTCTTGTCCTGGCACCATTGGATGTAGTTCTGCTTGATTGCCGGGAACGCGTCCTCTTTTTCGAGTAGTTCGATTGTCCCGGTCGTGCTGCTGGGGCGTTCAAATCGCGCCTCGCGGGGGTCGAATGAGTAGCGAGTGTGGGAAGACGAAAGGCCGTAGCCGAACCGCTGGTAGATCGCTCCCATGCTCGCCCAGAGGATCGCCATGTGCTGGTCGCGTTCGTGCATCAGTAGCAGCGCCTCGGTCATCACTTTTCTCAACAGCCCCTGGCGGCGGTACGCCGGCAGAGTACCCACGGCTGTAACGCCGCCCATTTTCACCGGGTTGCCATTGAATCGAACCGTGAACGGGAGTGTCGCGAGGGTGGTGGCCATCTTGCCATCGACCCATGCACATGTGGTCCAATCGGGCGCGGGGGTGGTCAGGTCGTCTTCAGGCGACGGGGCTGACGCGAAGACGTAGTTGACGTTTTTCTGGTACTGCTTGAGTTCGTCGCTGTCGCGGCATGAGCGAATCTCGATTGACATGGTGTGGACTCCAGAAGTTTGCTGGGGATTCCGGCGAGTATACCCGGCCTCAGGGCTGGAGCGGGACAAGTGTTGTCGGCGCGCCAAGACGAACCTGGTAGACCTC
>JANPDX010000521.1:0-4101 GCA_031431695.1 Dehalococcoidia bacterium | reverse complement strand
GCCAACTTCTTCGTATTCGGCCATCAACGACCGAAGTTCAAGCACGTTTTCGAACCGGTCTTCCGCGGCGTCGCCGCTTACCTGCAGGTACTTTGCATAGCCGGTGAGGGTCAGCACCTGGTCGAGCAGTTCCGCCAGGGGACGCCCGGAGTCGGCCTGCAGGCGGTTGACGATGTGGACGAAGCCGCCGATTGCCGCGCCGGCGCGACCCGTGACCTCGCGTGAACCAAGCCCGCCGGCCACACCTTCGCAGGCGTCCCAGAGCGTTACGCTGTTTTCGCGGGCGAAATCTTCGAGCCGGTCGATGGATTTGTCGCCGATGCCTCGTGCGGGGACGTTGATGACGCGAAACAGGCTGGCTTCGTCGCGAGGATTTTGAGCGAGCCGCAAGTACGCAATCAGGTCCTTGATCTCGCGGCGCTGGTAGAACCGGACTCCGCCGATAAGCCGATAGGGAATCCTGTGCCGGACCAGTGCTTCTTCCACCGCGCGGGACTGCGCGTTGGTTCGGTACATCACCGCAACGTCACTGAGGCTTCGGCCCTCGGCGGAGAGCCGAGTCGATTCCTTGGCAACAAATTCGCCCTCTTCCTCGTCGTTGTAGGCGTCATAGGTGGTGATCAATTCGCCGCCGTCGCGCTCGGTCCAGAGCCGCCGCGGATGCCGTCCGGGGTTCTTCTCGATGACGGCCTCGGCGGCTTCGAGAATCGCCTGCGTCGAGCGATAGTTCTGCTCAAGGAGGTAGACAGCGCAGCCGGGGAAGTCGCGCTGGAAGTGCTGAACGTTTCGCACATCAGCCGCGCGCCAGGAGTAGATGCTTTGGTCCGGATCGCCAACGACGGTGATGTTCCCGTGCGCCGAAGCAAGCATGCGTGCCAGCCGATACTGCACCGGATTCGTGTCCTGGAACTCGTCCACGAGCACATGCAGATAGCGCCCGGCGTACTTTTGGAGCATCTCCGGCTCTTCGAACAACCTGACGGCGTAGAGCAACAGATCATCGAAATCCACTGCCGAGGCCGTCCGGAGAGAGCGCTCGTAGGCCGCATAGGCACGCGCGACAACTTCGTCGCCATACCCCCGGACGCTTGCCAGGAGGGCTTCGGGAACAAGCAACTCGCTTTTGGCGTTGGAGATGCCGGAGAGGACCGCTCGCGGGGCGAAGCGCTTTGGGTCGATATGCAGCTCCTCAAGCACTCGTTTCATCAACGCGATCTGGTCGGCGTCGTCGTAGATGACGAAGCCGGAGGAGAGGCCAATCGCCTGTCCGTCAATGCGGAGCCAGCGGGCGCACATGCTGTGAAAAGTGCCCATGTGCAGGCTGGAGGCGTCTTCGCCAAGGAGCCTTGCCGTGCGTTCACGCATTTCGCGCGCTGCCTTGTTCGTGAAGGTGACGGCGAGGATGCGCCACGGCGGAACGCGGTGCTCGATCACGAGATGCGCGATGCGATGGGTAATTACTCTTGTCTTGCCACTTCCCGGGCCTGCGAGGATCAGGACAGCGCCATCACCGTGGGTGACAGCCTGCTGCTGGGCTTCGTTCAGCCCCTCAAGGAGCTCTGCCTGGGTCGCTACGAGGTCCATTGCCACAAGTTTACCATTGGCTCACCGGCCTTATCCATTTCCGCGTCGCCCGCACGAAAACGGTGCGCTACAGTAATCGCGCTGGGTGGAGCGCCATCCGGGGGGAACGATTGCATCTGTTCTTAATCGCGTGGCCGGGTGGATCCTGGGAAGCGACCCTGAAGTACGGCGTCGTCTTCGCCTTGATCTTCCTCAGTGCCTTCTGGATAGCGACCGTCTTCTGGACCTACCGCGACATCCGCCAGCGCACCCGTGACCCAATTCTTCAGACGGCCGCCGTGCTGCTGGTTCTTGTGTTCACGTTCCCCGGGCACTGGATCTACCTGATCGTGCGGCCGCGCCAGACCCTCAGCGAACTGTACGAGCGTTCCCTCGAAGAGGAAGCTCTGCTCCAGGAACTCGAAGACCAAAAAGCCTGCCCTTCCTGCAAACGGCGCGTGAAGGACGAGTACCTTGTTTGCCCGTCATGCCGGACGCAACTGAAGGAGGGCTGCCGTCAGTGCCAGAAGCCGCTCAGTTATGCGTGGGTCGCGTGCCCCTACTGCGGCCTCGAAAAACCGCCTCGCGAAGGATTCGCGCCACGACCGGTGCGAGGCCCGGCGGCGCGGCCTGTTACACAACCCACTTCGTCCCCTCAAGCTTCGCAGCCCCAAACGGCCGTGCCCCGTTCGCCTTCCGCGTTCGCCGAACAGACCCGCCCGCAACCTGCCCGGCCTCTGCCGCGAACCCCGCTTTCCGGGCCGCCTCCCGCACGCGACCCGTTCGGCGCGCGTCGAGCGGAGCCGGCCGCTCCAGGCGAAGACAGCCCGATGATCGGGGAGTAACTCCTATTGTCGCGCCAATACGAGCGGTGCAAGCGCCTCGGCCACAAGCCGGTGGGATGCTTCGTTCGAATGCACCCCATCGGGAAGGAAGAACGGCAGTTTCGCTTCCCTCCCGCCGAGGATCGCTTCATGGGTAACCCAATCGAAGTGGTGTTCCTCGGCCAGGTCCCGCATCCGGGCGTAAAACCCGCTCTGCAAATCATTCAACGCCGGGTTGAGACGCTCTAACTCTCGCGCATATCCGAGCCCACCGAGGACGAGTGTTTGGATGTCCTCATGCCGGGCGAGGGCGCGGAACGACTCCCCATACGCGCCCGCGAATGCCTCGAACGACATGGCCGGGCGCGTCCCAACCAGACCTCGGCCGGCCCGGCGCGCTGCGACCAGCAATCGCTTACCGCGCGGGCCAAGGCGACCGGACACAGAAGCGACATGGTTTTCCCCAGCGGTGACCAGGTTTGCCGCCCGGTCGCCGAATTTCTCGCGAACCCGATTCGAAACCAGCTGCACGACCAGGCTGTACGACGATAGAGCGAGGATTACCACGTCAGGCTGTTCGCGAGCAACCTGTCGCTCAAGGTAGTCAACGGCCCCTGGGCCCGCGAAATACAAACGATGCACAACCTCGTAGTCGATGCCGGTTTCGGCGCGAATGTGTTCCTGCAGCACCCATGGCCAGCCGTCCTCACGGTTGGAAAAACGGGAACCGTCGCTATCGCTATGGCCAAGAACGAGGAGCTTCATAGCCCCGCCGACTGCAGCGGACCGGCGCGGCGCACTTCGAGTTTCACGCTAGGCGAGGGCCTCGAAGAGACCGCTGCCTTCAAGGAGTGTCGCCATTCGGTCGAGCTTGCGGTCGCCGTGGAAGCGCGTTTTATCAAAGATGCCTTCGAGCGCGATGACGGTGTTTTCGGTGTCCGTCCGGCTCAGCAGCACGGGGATCCCGTTCGCGCTGGCCGCATCAAACAGGTAGTCCGAAGGCCGGCGCCCTCCGGTCAGGATCAGGACGTTCGGATGGGCTTTAATCGCGGCCAGGTGCTGGTCGGTCTTGTCGAACCTGACGACCACTGCTTTTGATTCGAAGCGCCGTAGATACGGTTGACCGGCATCCGAGCCGATCGGCGCAATGACCAGGTGGTCGCTGGTGGGATCGGAGTCGCCCTCGACGAGCACTTCGGCGTTGAGTGCCGCCCGTGCCTCGGACACGCTGAACCCAGCGAGCGTTCGGTCCTCGCCAAGTTCGATGACGACCGGCCCCGAACCGCTTGTCCGCGCGCCGGTAAGGCCATCCACACCAGTAACGACGACAACCGCGGCGCCGACCGGCGTCGAAGCCGGCCTCGTTTCAGCGGCGACCACGACGAGTTTGGCATCGCCGCCCGGGAAACCCGAAAGCGGGCCTTCCACCACCAGCGCCTCGCCCGGCGATTCGGCGGGAATAGCTGAAACAACCTCAACGGAAGTTCCGGGAACGAAGGAGAGCGATCCAAACCAGGTCGCGTCCTCCGTGGAGTGGCTTCCTTCCTCGGCGAGGCGCACCAATCGCACGGGGGTACCGCCGTAGGCAAGCTTTCGGGCGATGGCCGAGGCAACCCCGGTCTTGCCTTCTCCAGGCTGGGCCGAACCAACGTAAATGATCGCCATACAGCTACCCTCGGCGTCACGGCGCCAGCCGCAATTGTGACGAAACGCA
>JANPDX010000520.1:0-5808 GCA_031431695.1 Dehalococcoidia bacterium | reverse complement strand
GCCAGCGAATCGCAAGCCACTCACGCCACGGAACTGCTCCCTCTTCGTAAATGCCGTTGGTACCCGAGCTACACGATGTAGCGGTTTGTTCATTGAGGACGCGCTCAGAAACCGTCATTCTTCCGTCAACAAGAAAACGAGGTTTCGAACATGGCCACGAACACGAAGAACCAGCGACCCGATCCCATCGGAGACCAACGAGATGCCATGAACCGGGCAGTCGGCCGCGGCGCCGTAACGAAGACGGCGCCCATCCCCGCGCAGGCGAGCGACGCCGCCTCGCTGGACACGTTCAATGGCACGGCCGCCCAGTCTGCCGCTGCGGGTATCGAATTGCTGCGAGAGGAAGACGGCCTCAACGATCCCGGGGGCGCCAGCCGCGATGGCGAAGGCGACGACGCCAAATCGGGCGGCGGAAGGGACGCGGAAGAGAAAGCCCAGGAGGCCATCGAGGACGCCGGGGCGAACCGGCAGCCCTTCGATCCTCGCGGACGGGGGGAGAGCGGCGATGAAGAAGACTCTCCGTTCGACTTCGCCAATCCCGAAAGAGCCCGCCTCGTTCAAGAAATGCGCGACAGCCTGACCTTCAACGAAGATCAGAGAACAGGCTCCGGCACTGCGTCCGGCAAGACGGTACCAGGCATGTCCGGGGGCGGCGATGTTTCCAGCGATGGCGAGCGCGGCGCCAGCAATCCGTTCACCGGCGAAGCGATCGGTGTGGGCGCATATACCGGAAAGGGCGGCGTGCCCGCGGTCCCGGATGAAGATGACCCGGCGGCGGGCAGGGGCTCCCAAGGGGACGGGCAACTTGGCGCGCTGACCGGTCTTCTCGGAGATCAGACGGCAAGGACGACCTCGCCCAACGTAGCCGCCGGTCCGGACACAATCCCCGACGGCGCCCCACTCGCCGAGATTTCAGGGACCGCATTAGAGCTGATCGATGATGCGACTACGCTCGTTCAGGAAAATCCGGAAATCGTAGCCATGGCAGCGCGCGCCCTCAGGGAATTGCCGAGGGTGCCGACCCCTGTGATTGTGACCGGCGCAGTGGTGGTTGGTGGCGCGGCTGCCGGCTATGCCGTGGGCACGGCGCTTAACCAGGGCCTCACGGCCATAGGCGTTGCTGATGCGGTGGTCAATACGGCTGTCGGGTTGACCGAGAACGGCCAAAACGCAGCCGCATCCGACAAAGCTGCTGCCGATGCCGCGGCGCGACGGAAGGCCGAAGAAGCGAGGCAAGCGGAAGAGGCCAGAAAGGCCGAGGAAGCCAAGAAAGCCGAGGAAGCCAAGAAAGCGCCGGGCGCCGACCAACCGGGCCCCGACGGCGACCCGGACCTCGGCGGCACGCCAACGCCAGCCCAAATCGCCTTCCGCAACTACCTTCGCCAGGCTACGAACTCCCAAGGCGCGCCGGGCCACAACGAAGGAGTCACCAACCCCACCGACGAACCTACCGCCATAGGCGGCGGGGCCGAACCCAACAAAGCTGGGATGATTGGCCAGCCGGTGCGCGCCGATGACGTGATGGGTCGAGGGGCCGGCCCTGTTCACATCGGAATGCTCCCGCAGTCCGGTGATGTCGACCCGAGCGAAGACTCAGACTTCGGCAGCGGGACCAATAATCCGCGGACGGAAGAGCCGGCGGATGCCCTGAATTCCCTGGGGGGCTCCGGCCTCTCGATTGCCGATGCGCGCCGAAGCAGTGATGACGACGAGGAGGAAGAAGACGACAGTGCTACCTGAACCTCGCGTAAAGACAGCGTGATCACATAGGCCCGTACGCGGCGGCGGATACAGGGCGTATCCCTCGCGGCGTTGTACGCCCGCCACCCACAAACGAATACTGCCGTGCCAGACCGGGACGGCCACAAGCCAGGAGTAGCAACGTGGCAGAAGATGCAAGCACAACCGCACCGAGCGAGACGCAGCCCCGCGACCCTGAAGCCGTCCGCATCCAGGATGGCTCTTCGAATACGGTCGTCCTGGAAGAAGACGTATCCAGCGGCATTCCCGGCGACACGAAGCCGGGGCGAGGAAACACCGATTCCGGCAACGGCGGCGAACCTACCGTGATCGGCGTCGGAGGCGGAGGGACGGCGGCTCCCCCGTCGGCGCAGCCATCCGGGCCGAACGAAGTCGGCATCATTGCCCAACGGGACACGGCTAGCGGAGAGATCACTCTCTTCGAAGGAGCTTCGACTGGTGGGAGCGGGCCGCTTCATGTCGCCGGGACGGACCTGGTGTTCGATAACCAGGATGATTTCGAGGCGTTCCTCGCGAAAGTCAACGCCGAAGAAGACGCCGGCAAGACGTTCGAGGAGATCCTGGGAAGCAACGCCAGTGCCATTCCGATAATCGAAAACGGCGCGCTCACGGGCGAGACGCTCGCCGATCTCGACGAACCCGGAGCAGCGGCCTCCGCCAATGGGGTTCCGGCGGCGCCCGAGGGCGACGGACGGCCCTCTCGCTTCGCCAACGGGGCAGAGGATGGCGGCGACACGGCGCCAAACGGGACTTTCGTCCGCGAAAGGGACGGCGAAGGTCGCGCGGTGAACACCGCGAACGGCCAATTGGAGAACGAGCACGAGACTGAGTCGGCCAACGGGGCGTTCGTAGACCGCAACGCGAACGGTGTGAACGATGCCTTCGAGACCCTGGTGGACCCGGTCGGCGACATTCCCGCGCCGAACGGCCCGGCGGTGGCCGATGGCAACACCTTCGCCGATCGCGAAGCAGCTGCGAGGCACGCCAGGGACTCAAGCGAAGGTGAAGCTCCGGCGGGGGACGGCGAACGTGAAGCGGCGGCGAGAGACGGCGAACGGCGGCCAGGCCGCGACGCCGACGGCAACCTCCTCCCCGGCGCGGAAGGCCGCGTCACGCTCGACGATTTTCGCCGGATCAACGATCCCGACGGCGATGGCATACTCGGGTCGCCGGTCGACCTCGGCGGCGATGCCGGCGCAGCCGAAGACTCGCCCAACGGCGGGCGTCGGCCCGGCCGGGACGAAGACGGGAACCTGCTTCCCGGCGCTGAAGGCCGCATAAACCTGGACGACTTCCGCCGGATCAACGACCGGGACGGCGACGGCATACTCGACGGGATAGAGAACCCCGTAGACCTGCGCGGCGACCGTGACCCCGCGCCGCGATTTGACCCGCCGACTGTACGCCCGGGCCTCGAAATTCCGGCGGACATCGAACTCCCTGGCCGCGGCCCTACTTTCGAGCCCGGCGGCGACGGCACGCCGGACATCCCCGGGCGAGGCCCGACGGTGGTGATCGACCCCATCTTTCCGGTGACCCCGCCGCCCCCGGCCGCAGGGCACGGCCCCGCGACGCCTCCGCCGAACACCTACCCTGCCGCGCCCGCGCAGCCGCCTGCCTCGAACGGCGTAACGGCCCCGCTGGCACAGTCGCCCGTCAACGGAGCGGCTGCGGAACAGCCTGCTGATGCCGCTCCCATCGCTGCTGTGGACACCTTCGATACCGGCACGGCGCCTTCGGCGGCGACACCGGTCGCCCCACCTCCGGCCGAAGAGCCTGTAGTGACCGCGTTCCGAGCGCCCGCCGCCGCCGAGACAGCGCCTCCGCCTGAAGCCGCCGCCGTACTGGACGAGGACTGCGAACCGGAAGGTGGCGGTCCCGGCGCTGGCCTCGCGGTCGGCGCTACCATCGCGCCCCTTGGCGGGGCCGTTCTGGCGGCGACAGATGTCTTCGACGCCGCGACGATCGGAGCGGCAGTGACGACGGCGGTGAACACCGCAAAGGAAGACGGCGGCGGAAACCTGCTGGAGCGCATCTTCGATCGGGTGAAGGACCTGCTCTTCGAATCGGGTCCGAGTGCCTCGCCGGTGCAATTGCCGGTGGACGTTCAAGTACCGGCCACGCAACCACCGGATGACAGGGTGCCAACCGGTATCGACCCTATAGTAGGATTCGCGCCCGAAGAACCGCCCATCTCCGAAGATGCCCTGGACAGCGCGGATGACGCCCGGGCGGTACGTCTGGCTGCCTCCCGTGCGTTCGGAGAAGACGACGACGACTGATCCCAGCCCGTATCCCCAACCTGGAGGACTGCAATGGCGAACCCCCCGAAGACACCGAACAACCAGACCACTCCGCAGGAGCGGTCCGAACAACTACGGGCGGCGCTGGCCGCGCGCGAGGCGGGGAGGACGCTGAACGCCCCTCCGGTGAGCACCCAGGCATCCGAGAGCGAGGCAGCGCGGGCGCTCGACACGTTCGAAGCTTCGCTGATCCCGGCCACGCTCGTCTCAGTTATCGAGAGGACGCGCGATGAAGGGGAGTTGGGCGAGAACTTCACCGGGGAACAGGAGCTCGGGCAGGACGAGGAGAACCTCGCCGGCGAGCTTGGAAATCTGTTGGACGACGATGAGGACGAGGATGAAGCCAGGCGGGCGAAGCTCGCTGGCGAGGAAGAGGAGGAAGAAGACGACTCACCCTTCAACTTCTCCAACCCTGGCAAGGAACGGGTCACTGAGATGGCCGAGGGCCTGTTTGGCGACCTTGGGCAATCCAGTTCAGAGGGCGAAGCGACGGGAGAGGAAGCCCTACGCCAGCGTGTTGGGGAGGGGAAAGACGCCGTGGCGGAGGACCTTGGTGGCGGTGGGTACACGGAGGAACAGAGTTCCCTGGATGACGGGGAAATGGCGGCGCTGCTAAGCGGAGACGTGACCGGGCTACTTGGCGCGAGAAACGCCGCGCTCAACGCTGAGCTCGATGTGATGACGGGATTGCTCGGCGACGTCGCCAACACCAGCACATCGAAGACGAGTGTCGCGCAGGGGAATGACCCGCTCGGCGACGCCATCAATTCAGCGAATAGCCCGGAAGCGCAGAAGGAAGCGGCGGACAAGTACGGCGTAACGCCACCTTCTGGAAGCGGCCAGGGAGCGGGAACCGGTGGTGGCGCTGCCCCTGCGGCACCTCCGGCGGCGGAGAAGCCGTGGTACGAGCGGGCTGTGAACTCCGTTAGCCAGGCGATCTATGGCCGGGACTTTATGGGAGACGCAGGGACGGGCACCGGCCTTGCCAACCGGAACCAGGCTACAGAGTTGAAAGCCGTCGACTCTGGCGGAGGCACGCTCGCTCCGGGCGACAAAGCGACCGCCATCCAACAGTCGAAGCAGATTGACGGTGCCCCGGCGGCCGCTCCCGCGACTCTGGGAAGCGTTTTTTCAGGATACGCAAACCAGGTCAAGGAAGCTGATGCGGCGCGCAAAGCGAAGGAAGACGCGGAGGCGACGAAGGCCGAGGAGGAGGCAAAAAAGGCCGAAGACGAAGCGAAGAAGAAAGAAGAAGAAGCCACGAAGGAAGAAGAGGCGAAGAAAGACGGCGGCGGGGCGAAGATGAGCGGCGACCCGGACGACCCGGACGGCGACCTCGGAGGGCCGCCGACGGAGGCCGAGATCGCGTTTCGTCAGTACCTCTACAACGCCACCGGCTACAAGGGAGCTGGCGCCGGGCAGCAGGGCGGGGAGGTGGACCCCGCGGATGACTCGACCGCCTCAAGCGCCGGCATCGCTCCGACCGGAATCAGAGCACAGAGCAAGGAAGAACTGATCGGACAACCGGCGGGCCCAGACATGCAGACCGGCGGCGGCGGCAGCCTTTCTGGTGGGAACCTGCCCGGCGACCAGGGAAATATCGACTTCGGCGAGGAAAACGACACAGCCCCGTTCACCAGCAACCAGCGCGGAGGCGACCCCGGGGATCTGGACCTCTCCGTCGGTGGCGCCTTGGTGGCCAAGCCGCCAGAAAGTTCTGAAGACGAAGAGGACGATGATT
>JANPDX010000519.1:0-3629 GCA_031431695.1 Dehalococcoidia bacterium | reverse complement strand
TGCGTTCATCCGCGACGGCAGCATGGTCTTGCTTCCATCTTCCGTAGAGTCGCTGAAACTCGGCGTCCTCGGTGAGCATCGCCGGAGAGACTCCGCTCTTGGTTCGTGCCGTTAGGTAACTCTCAAACTGTTTTTGCTCGGCTGCCGGCGATCGATGCGAGCCCACCTTCGGTCCGGGTGTCGCGTGCCGGAGCGACGCTCCTGCACGGCGTTGCAGGTCTCGTTTCGCCCGGAGGCCCATACGCTCGGTCTTGTCGGTGGCGCCGACGGCCGTCGCGTATTGACGCTCTCGGTCGGTCTGGCCTCGTGGCGGCGGCGGATGCCAAAAGCGCTGAGAGACGGACATCGGAGCAAGCGTCGCTTCCAACAAATACCCGATGGTTGAAGCCTGGTGCCACTCATCGAGCGACTCCTCGCCTTCTCTCAAGAGACCCAGCGCGAGGTGCCGAAGCAGATCCGCGTGCGGTCGCACCGCACTCCTGACTGCCAGGCTCGGACTGATTCGACGGATTCGATTCTGATCCAACACGAGGTGATTCCGCCGCATGACCACATCGACGATCGCTCGCACTCACAGGGCCGATTCGAGCATGTCACCAACGTCGCACTGCCAACTGTGCCAAAGGATCGGTGGGTACCCGAATTCGGTCGGAAGAGCACGGTCGATCCTAGCGAGAGCCAGGGCCGCCACGCTGCGGCGCTGTGGGAAGCTCTGCGCCGACATCTCGCGCTCCCACAGCCGTTCGGCCGCAGCCCACGCCCGGTCCTCTTCCTCGATGAGGTCTTTGTAAGAGTTGCCCTCCGACCACGGGTCGATTTCCTCGAACGATTCGCCATCTTCTCGGGCGATGAGGAGTCGCTCCCCCATCGTTCCTCTAACCGCAATAGGCGGAGCAGCGGCACGATTGACTCGCCGTTTCCACTCGCTGGCTGGGTGGCCACGACCTTAAGGGTACTACTAATGAAGCGGAATTAGAACATCCTTTCGGAGGTCTCAGACTCCAATCGCCTCCGCCACTCTCCCCCAATTCGTGTCCTCAGCGACCTCTAGCCTTCTCAGATAAACCGTCGTCACGGCGAGCGATGAGTGGTCGAGGAATTGCGATACCGCCTCGACGCTGTCGCCCGCGTCACGACGCAATTTCGCGGCGCTGTGACGAGGAACGTGAAAGCCAGTCGGCGGAAGGCCAGCGGCAACGAGATACCGCTTGAACCTGGCGTAGGCGGTCGGCTGCGAAATCTGCCAAAGAGATTCATGGGAAGCCATCGTCGGAAGCGACCTCCCGGAATCGGCCACCGCCGAGCGAATCGAATCCGCGGCCGGCCGCGGCAGCTCCCGCCGCCCAAGCTTCCCGCCCTTCCCGCGGTAGCAGTAAAACGTCCGCTCTTCATCGACCTCGATGTCCTTCGCCGTGAGGTTCAAGACCTCGCTCCGGCGCCGACCGGTGAGCACAAGCGTGAGGACAATCGCACGGTCCCGGCGTCCGCCAACGTCGTTCGGGATCACCGCGAGCAGGCGCTTCACATCGTCGGCACTTAGGCCGCGCGCCAGGAGCCGCGTTCACCTTCGGCCGTTCGAGGGCGTCGCAAGGGTTCGAAGTCAGCATCTGCATCCTGATGAGGAAGCGGTAGAACGGGGAGATGCTGGCGATGCGCGAGCCGATGGTTATGGCCGCAGGCTCTCGGCCAGACAACCCCTGCCGAAACAGAAGCTCGTGACTTCGGCACTGGACACCAGGTCGGGCGTCTTCTGCATGCGAACGAAGAAATAGCGCAGGATGCGGCTGTAGCTCTGGACGGTGCGCATCGAGCCGGTGCGGCGGTGCTTCTCGCCGAGGAAAGCATAGAGGGCCGATTCCCATGGGGAGGGATCGGTCGTTTCGGGCAGGAGGTACGTGTTCGTGTTCATCGCGCACACTAACGCGTAGGTTCGCGGACAACGCAACAGCGCCGAAATCGCTTCCGTCAGGTTGCTAGAGACGGCCTGTCGTGCCGTTGAGTGCCGGGCGGGAGAGACTTTCGCACAACGCTTGGGCGGACCGGGCGGGAGCTAACCCCCGCCGGCGTTGGAATCCGAACCGCTTCGGCGGCTAGCGGGCTTCTCGATGCGGAGGCCGTTTGGGGTGCGATGATCGCGGGTAGACGGCTTGGGCTTGGAGTGCTGCGCGACAGAGTCGGGATCTTTGCCCTCGCGGGCGCGTTGCTCGTAGGTCTCCCGCTTCTTGGGAGTGCCCGCAGTGATCTCCACGGCCTCCTTCGGGTTGTTGGGCCCGGAGGTTGGTCCGTTGGCTCCGCTGTTATCGCGTTCGAGCTTCTTTGGCATGGAGTTACCCCTCATGGTTTGAGATGCGGCGCGGCGCTGTGGGCGCGGGGCGCTCCGCTTACCCTCGAAGGTAGGGCACGACGACCGGTTGCGCCAGAGTTGTCATGCAGACGACTGTCATTGCGGGAGTGTGGCGAACTACCACTGGCGCGGTTGGTCTTGCTCGGGGGGGCGCACTGATGTTGCTCAGGCACGAACACCATGCCTACTTCGTGTGATGCCGCTTCTTGAGAGTCAACGAGGGTTTCGACGTAGGGGTAGCCACTGTGGTCATCGACCGCGACGCAAGTCCCGCACTGAGTGCGCGGAGCCTGCTGAGCGCCGTGAACATCACGGTGCTCACTCGTCCGGACTCAACGTTTGCAACCACCCGCATGGACCAAGGCCGGCGCACGAAGTCACCTCTCCGGAATCAGTGAGAGCCCGGTGACGAAGTGCAGCCTGCCTATCCTCGGCATGAGTTCTGCCGACCTTAAGGGTAGGAGAGACCTGACATGACAGAACCACGCTTCACTTCCCGCCGATTATTCCTTCGAGGGACATTGGCCCTTGCGGGGACCGTCGTTATGGCCCAGACGATCGGGACGGGAAACAGACCGGCCCGGGCAACCTCTCCGTTCACCTGGCCACTAAGCGGGTCGAGCATAGCTGATACGATCAATTCTCCATTCGGGCCACGACTGCGAGCGAGCGCGAACTACGCGTACGAGTTTCATCCCGGGATAGATCTCGCCGCACCTTTCGGGACGCCCGTGCGCGCTGCCGCGGACGGCACGGTGCGGCTGCTCACCGATTCAACGGGGCGCCGCGTGACGACCGCGAACTCTGACGCTGACCTCTCAGGCACTTTGCTTTATCCGAACGGCGGAATGGTCGTGCAGTTGGATCATGGCAGCCTCCTCTACACCACATCCCTTCACCTCTCAGCGCATGCCGATAACCTGCTTACGGGGTCACCGATAAAGCGAGGCGCCGTCATCGGATATGTCGGTCATTCGGGAACCACGACGTTTGACCATCTACATTTCGATGTGAGGGCGGGATCCGTTTATTCGGCCAGCACCGTCAACCCGCTCGGCTATCTGCCCATGGCGGCCGATGCCCCCCCACGGATTGTCCACGTCTCGATGTCGCCAGCCGCCACCGGCATGGATGCGAAGGTGACGATCGAGTGCGCCCGGGAAGACCTGAACTTCGACGAGTTGGTGCTGAATTCGCGCGACCGAAAAGGCAGGCGACTGTCCCAGGCAAGTGTAGCGTTCAACGCCAGAATCAATTGCGGCACCGACGTTGCGACTTCGAGCCT
>JANPDX010000518.1:0-4325 GCA_031431695.1 Dehalococcoidia bacterium | reverse complement strand
CGCGGCCGGCGGATCGGCGGCGCTGCCAGGCGCCGTCGCGGCCCATTGCACGTTGCCCGTGATTGGCATCCCGCTCGCCTCAAGCGAAGTGGCCGGTGGGATAGACGCCATTTATGGCGTACTACAGATGCCCCCTGGTGTACCCGTTGCGGCCGTCGCTGTTGGGGCCTGGGGAGCGCGCAATGCCGCTTACCTTGCCGCCTCGATTCTCGCGCTCAAACACCCGGATATCCGAGAAGCGTACAAGAGCTTCCGCGACAAGCAGTCGCAGGGGTAGCTCGCCCGCCGCGACGCCGTTAATCCGGCACGGTTCGAGACGGGTTACCATGGTGGTGTGAACCAGACAGAACTGCTCCTGTCGCACGCACGCGATGACATCGATCGCCGCCTCATCGAGTTCGGCTACGACCCGTGGCATGTAGACGCCTTCAGCCGCCTTTCCCCGTCTGAGCGGTCAAGGAAGATATCGGGGCTAGTTCGCTGGGCCCAAAAAGTAAGGCGGGAGAATGCAGCGCGACTCAAGTAATTTCGATATGGACGCCATATGTGCGGTGCTCGCGAAATTCGGAGTCGATTACGTTGTGATCGGTGGAGTTGCAGCCACCTATCTCGGGTCCGACTTGGTCACAGTGGACTTCGATCTGGTCCCGGCAGTGGTAGATGACAATCTCGACCGTCTCACACGGGCGTTGATCGATCTCGATGCGGATGTGTCTTTCTTCGGCAAGCTTCCACGATTCCCGGACGGGGAATGGCTGAAGTCAGCACGGATGTGGAACTTCGAGACGCGCCTTGGTCCGTTCGACGTGCTCTTCGCCCCCGCGGGCGCACCGGACTACTCGAAGCTGTTTGAATCGGCGACAATTCAGATTCTCGACGATGGCACAGAAGTTCGCGTCGCCTCGCTCGATGACCTGATCGCGATGAAAGAGGCCGCTGGACGCAACAAGGATTTGCTGGCGCTGCCCATCCTGCGCTACCTCAAGGAGCGCCGGGACAACCCCGCACCATCAGACTGAGGGTTTGCGCGCCACCCAGACCTGTTCCTTGCCGTATGCCGGCGGCGATTTCACATAGTCCGAGTACTCGGCTTCGACTTCGAAGCCGCAGAGTTCCAGCAGATAGCGCATTTCGCGGCGGAAGATCCATGCGATGCGCAGGGTCTCCTCTTCCTGGCGAACGACGGCCCCACCAGCGACGATTTCCGTGAAACGCCAGACCTCTTCAGACAGTTGGCGTACCGGATCGTTCTTCTTCGAGACGGTCTCCACCTTCACGAGATTGTTTGTGATGGGGTGCGGGGCATTGCCAAGGTATCGCGGCTCGATCTGGTCCACCTCCGGAGAGAGTTGGTCGAAAAGCGGGTCGAAGAGGTTGATGGCCACCCGGCCGCCCGGCACGAGATGCGCGAAGACACACTCCAGGCAGGCTCGCTGATCCTCGGGCCGGGTGAGCATCTGGAAGGAACGAAACGCGATGAACACGAGGCCGAAGCGGCGCTCCAGCGCGAACGAGGACATGTCGCCCATCATGAGTGTGGCGCGGTCCCGCACATCCTCGGGCTCCTTCTGGAGGCGCGCGGCCGCCACTTCGAGCATCGCCGAGGAAAGGTCGAGGCCCGTGATCGTGATTCCCGAGCGCGCAAGCGGCAGCAACACTCGCCCCGTACCACATCCAAGCTCCAGCGCCGGGCCCGGCGCAGCGACCGCGAGTTCGCGGTAAAACTCGACATCCCCGGCGACTACCGGCGAGAGCGCGGTGCGCAACGTATAGACCTCGACGTTCAGGCCGGGTTCTGCATAGAAGTCTCTGGTCATCGCCGGATCTTACGGCTTGCGGAATCCATATACCGCCTTCGCCTCTGACCCCGGCACCCAGTAGGATGTATTGGTGATCCCCCGCTACTCGCGCCCCGAAATGTCCGCCGTCTGGAGCGACCAGACCAAGTTTCAGCGATGGCTCGATGTCGAGGTCGCAGCCTGCGAGGCGTGGGCCGAACTGGGCCAGATCCCCGCCGAAGCGGCCGCGAAGATCCGCCGCGACGCGGGCTTCGATGTTGACAAGATCAACGAGTACATCCGCATTACCCACCACGACGTGACCGCCTTTCTTCGTTCCGTCGCTGAAACGCTGGGCGAAGAAGGCCGTTACGTTCACTTTGGGCTGACCTCCTCTGATGTCTGGGACACGGCCACCGGACTTCAACTTCGAGACGCCTGCGATCTGCTGCTGAAAGGTGTAGACGGCCTCTCAGCGGTCCTCGAACGGCAAGCGGTTGCATATCGGGACACGCTCTGCACGGGCCGCACGCATGGAGTCCACGCTGAGCCCACCACATTCGGGCTCAAACTCGCCGTCTGGGTGGATGAAATGCGCCGCAACCGGAAGCGGCTCGAACAGGCCCGCGAGGCCATCGCCGTCGGCGCGATTTCTGGCGCCGTGGGCACGCATTCGTCGGTGCCGCCCGCACTTGAGGAGATTGTCTGCCGCAAGCTCGGCCTGGGTGTGGAGGCGGCTTCGACGCAGGTGATCCAGCGCGACCGGCATGCGCAGTTCGTGACGACCTTGGCGCTCATCGGCGGTTCGCTCGAAAAGTTCGCGACCGAGATTCGCGCTCTACAGAAGACCGAAGTGCGCGAAGCCGAAGAACCCTTTGACGAAGGCCAGACCGGCTCGAGCGCAATGCCGCACAAGCGCAACCCCGAACTTTGCGAACGCGTTACCGGCCTGTCGCGCGTCCTCCGCGGCTACGCCCTGACCTCGATGGAGAACATCGCCCTCTGGCACGAACGGGACATTTCTCATTCATCGACCGAACGGATCGTCTTCCCGGACGCAACGCTCGTGCTCGACTACGCGCTCTCCATCTTCACCGGAGTGATGGACCGCCTGACGGTCTTCCCCGAACACATGAAAGAGAACCTCGAACGCTCCTATGGGCTGGTGTTTTCGTCGCGCGTTCTGAACTCGCTGATCGAGTCAGGATTAAGCCGTCAGGGCGCGTACGAAATCGTCCAGCGCAATGCGATGAAGTCATGGAAGGGACGGGTACCGTTCATCGACCTTTTGCTCGAAGACCCGGAGTTGACCGCGCGGATTAACGAGCAGGAGTTGCGGGCGATGTTCGATTACAACTTCTATCTGAAGAACATCGGCGCGACCTTCGAGCGCCTCGGACTGTGAACGAAGAATCCGCTGCGCCGCCGGCGGTTCCCGAACAGGAGCCGATCAAAAAGCCAGACGCCACATGGTTACGCGCGCTGGGGGTGATGCGCCGCAACCCAAGGGCAACGCTGCTCCCGATTGCAGTGACGCAGCTTCCCTTCGCCGTGCTAACTGCCGCGGTGTTCTTTTATCTGTTTTACAGCCGCTACCCGAGTGCCGAGTTCGAATCCTTCAACTGGCTCAGCGAGGCGCCGAACGGCCTACGACTGACGATGGTGAGCGTGGGCGCAGCCCAGTCGCTGTTTTCGCTCATCGGCGCTGCCGCCACCATGGTATCCGTGTCGGCGATTCGCCTGGGGAAACCGATCGGCCTCGCCCAGTCGCTTGACCCGGCGTTCACCCGCATGGGCGGACTTCTCCTCATCGGCGCAATCTTCTACAGCCTGGTCCTCGCGAGCGCATTTGGCATCATCGTGCTGCTGTATTTTCTTGTGCGATTCGGCCTGGCTATCCAGATCTATGTCGTGGATGGCAAGACGGTCACGGGCAGTTTTCGGGAGAGTTGGGGCCTGCTCCGGGGGAGAATGTTTGCGTTCATGGGCGTGTTGTTCGCGACCGTGCCGTTCGCATTCCTCGTGTTGTTCGTTACGACTCTGCTCTTGAGTATCGCGGTGGCTCCGTTCGGGACCGACCCTGGGAGGACGACCGAACTCGTTCTCCAGTCGGGCGCGATTTTCGTCGTTGGCGTGTTGCTCGTCCCAATCGCCGCCTATGTGGCGATTTCCACCACAATCTTCTACCTCAACGCGAAGGAACAAGCCGATGCCTGACGTGATGCTCGAATCCGCGCTGCCAAACCGGACGTACCGGGGCAAGGTGCGGGATACGTACGACCTCGGCGACAAGATGCTCATCGTGGCGACGGATCGGATCTCGGCGGCCGATATGGTGCTACCGGCCGGCATCCCGCAAAAGGGACGGATACTGACGCAGCTTTCCGCATGGTGGTTCGAACGCATCAAGGAAGTCGTTCCCAACCACTTCATCGCGCTCATCACCGAACACAACAAGGACCTCGTGCCCTTCGAACTCGGCCCGGAGTACTTTGGGCGCTCGATGCTGGTGCGGAAGGCGAAGCGCTTGAGCGCGGAGTGCATCGC
>JANPDX010000517.1:0-5478 GCA_031431695.1 Dehalococcoidia bacterium | reverse complement strand
GGGTTTACCGGCGTGCGCGCCTCGGACTTTGTCCCGCATCACTGTGGATCCTCTGATGAACCAGTGCTCAGGTGCTATTCCCAGGTCGGCATGGCCCCCACCGTTACCGGGCGGGCTTCGCCGGTTTTGGTGTCGAGCAGCCAGGTAAGTTGGAAGCCGCGTTTGTCATCCACGTTCTCGTAGGTGGTGAAGCTGACAAGAGCGGGGGCCACTTTGCGGATGTCGCTGACGGTGAAGAAGGGGATGAGGCGGCGGCCGCTGCCGTCGGTGCGGCTGATGGTGATGCCGTTGCCGCCCTTTTCGGCGTAGGACTCGTGCCAGATGACGGTGTTCGCATCGAGCCAGGTGGTGAGCGTGCCGATCGAGCCGCCGCACCTGCCGCCGACGGGGATTTGCCTCGCTCGTTCGAGCTTCGAGACCGTCCCGGTCTTCAGGTCAACGATGACGATGGCTCCCTGGAAGGGGCTGGATAGCAGGCGAGTGCCGTCCTCTGAGATGGAGACCTCGCCCCAGGCGATTTCGGAGCCGGGCGCTTGCTTCGCGACCAATTCCTTCTGCTTGCCATCGAGCCCGACCTGGATGAGCGCGCCCTCATCGACCACGTAAAGTGACAGCCCGTCCGGGGCCCATGTGGTGGTCCACCAGGAGTTTTGCTTGCTGGTCAGTTCGTGGACGATGCCTTCGCGCGGGTCGATCCAGCCAACGGTCCACGTGCATTGTTGCGGACAGTTGGTGTTGATTCGGACGAGCAGCCGGTTCGTGGTGCTCCAGGACGAGATCCAGACCTGCGGGTACTTTGTCTCAGTGTTGTCTTTCATGTTCCGGATGGTGAGCGTGGGGATGTAGCGTTCCTCGGCGCCGAAGGCCGCCCATTTGCCATCGGGCGAAACCGCGGCCGCGATGGAGCCGATGCCGCCCTGCTGAGATGGGAGCGACGGGAGGCTGGTGACTACGCCAGCCTTCGAAATTCGAGCCATGCGGGTTGAGTCACCGATGTTGTCGCCGACGACGACCGAAGTGAACGGTCCGAAACCGGTGACGGCGCCGGGCGCCGGCTTTACGTACTGGCTCGCGACCCAGCCTTCGCCGAGCGCGTAGCGCCACTTGTGGCCGTCGACTTCCTTCTCCTCGCCGTACAGCCAGAGCAAGAAGCCTTCGGGGACGCAGGTACGCGGGTCGGATTGGAAGGTTGTGCCCGGGACGGGCCGGACGTTAAGGCAGTCACCGTCGCCGGTGTGGACGCGATAGGGCTCGGCGCTGATGGGCCCGAACGGGACAGCAGGCGGGAGGTCTGGAGGTCTCTGTGGCTCTTTGGGAGCTGGAACAGGCGATGGTGTGGACGTCGGAGCAGCCGTGACGGTGGCGGATGGCGTCGGTTTCGGGGAACCCTCAGCGTGGCCGCCGGTCGCGGCAAGGCCAAGCACCCCGAGCAGGGCGGCTGCGACGACGGTGGCTGTGCCGCCGAGAACGATTCGTTTGCGAGCTCGCGTTGCCATGTGTTGCCTCCAACGGTGCTTGCCTTGAAGACTGCGCAAGTACCTGTGCCTTACAGGACGCGGAAGGCGGCGGGAAAGTTCCCGAGACCACCACGACCATCAGAGGCGCGAGCGGAAGCTCGCGCTTGGCGACGACCAACCACGAAATCAGCTCCCCCTCTCCTATCCGCAGATGGAGAGGGGGCCGGGGGTAAGGTGCCAACTGCCCCTTCGACCTCCCGCCGCGACCCTCAACGCTGTCCCAATGAACGTCCCCTTCGACCACCGTGCAGTGCCTGACGTACCGGCCGCGCCTTATTCGGAAACGACATGGCCGAACCCGAAAACGATACGATTCCCAACTCTTAGCACCTGTTAACAGGTGAAAATAAAAAGCAAGCCCCCACAAAAGCGACTGCGAACCCTGCAGCGCAAATCGCGCCGCCAATTCTCGAATCTACGCGCGACGCCATCCGAACCTGACCGGCCAAGAGCGCGAATCCGACCTGGAAGGCCGAAAAACAACCGTTCGTGGGTCACCCAAACAGGTCGAAACAGGCTTCGAACAGGTATCACTCGGTCTCCCTGTTCGGGCCGCTGTTCAAGGACATTCAGAAGCAGTTTCGTAGGGGAGGGCTGCTGACCGCCCAGGCCGCACACCCCAAGGTTCGCCAAAACAGGCCAGCGCCTTCAACGCCGCCGCACGCGCTTCTGATGTTTCGCGTGTGGGGCACGGACGTTCGTGCCGCCAACCGAGCGCGAGCTTCCGCTCGCGCCTCTGACCGCGCTGCCTCAGTCGGTGAGCGCGGAGTAGATGATCGCCCGGAGTTCGCGCCGGATGTTGTATTGGGACGAGGGCATGAGCTGGGTCATGAAGACAACGACGAGCTCTTCGATGGGGTCGATCCAGAATGTGGTGCTGGCGGCGCCGCCCCAGCTGAATTCGCCCGGAGTGCCCGAAACCTGGGCCTGTGCCGGGTCCATGGTGACCGAGAAGCCAAGTCCGAAGCCGATGCCGTTGAAAGTGGTTTCGGCCCAGCGCCCGAGGGCGTGATGCATCAGGTCCTTGTCGTCCGGGAGGTGGTTGCTGGTCATGAGTTCGAGCGTCTTGCGCCCGATAATGCGGACGCCATCGAGTTCGCCGCCATCGCACAGGGCCTGGGCGAACCGCCAGTAGTCGGTAGCGGTGGAAACGAGTCCGCCACCACCGCTCAGGTAGGTCGGAGGCTTCAGGTAGGGGCTGGTCGTGGGGTCATCGACGAGATTCAGGGCAGCTTTGCCGCCCGTGCTTTCGAGGCGGAGGACGCCAGCAGCGTTCACGCTGTAGTTCGCCGCGAGGCGAGACTTCTTGTGGGCGGGCACATGGAACCCCGTATCGACCATCCCAAGGGGCGAGAAGATGTTCTGTTCGAGGTAATCATCGAACCGCTGGCCGGAGATGACTTCGACCAGATAGCCGCACACGTCGGTTGCTACCGAGTAGTTCCAGCTTTCGCCAGGTGAAAACTCGAGAGGAAGCGTCGCGAGCGCGTCGATCATCCCCTTCAGCGTTCGTGGCTTGCCACCCGCGTCGATCTCCACTTCGCGGTAGGCGGCATCGACGTTCGTGCGAGCCAGGAATCCGTAGGTGAGGCCGCTCTGGTGAGAGAGGAGATCCCGGACAGTCATCGCCCGATCTGTGCGACGAGTGATGAAATTGGGGTAGGCGCCCATCGAGTAGACTCGCAGGTTCGCGAACTCGGGAATGTACTTTTCGACCGGGTCATCGATTTGCACGAGCCCGCGTTCGTAGAGCTGCATCAGCGCTATTGAGGTAATCGGCTTGGACATCGAGTAGATGCGGAAGATGGTGTCGTGAGCCATTGGTGTCTTGCGCTCAAGGTCGGCGAGGCCGCAGGGCTGGAAGTGCGCGACCTGCCCCTGGCGGGCAACGAGTACGAGCGTGCCGGCGAACTTGCCGGCATCGACGTAGCCGTGGAGATGCTGGTCCAAGTAGCGCAAGCGCGTGGTATTGAGTCCCACGGCGGCGGGAGAGACTGGTTCGGCAGTGACCAAGGGAGGACTCCAGGCAGGTGTGTGGCGGCAACTCTAACAAATTGTGGATGGCGCCACCGGAAACCGACCGTATCATCGCGCACCATGCGCACGATTCGGAACTACGGCCCGCCACCAGGGTGTTCTCGTGACTGAGGCGCCGCCACTCGGGCGCAACCGGGATTTCATGCTGCTCCAGGCGGGACAGCTGTTCTCCCGGGCGGGATCGGGGATGTCGGCCATTGCCTACCCGTTGCTCGTTCTTGCGGTGACACATTCGCCAGCTCAAGCCGGGATCGTGCAGGCTGCTCGCTTCGCGCCATTCGTCCTCTTTAGCACCCTGGCCGGAGTTGCCGCTGACCGCTACGACCGGCGGCGATTGATGGTGATGGCTGACGTCACCATGGCCTGCGCGCTGGCGACGGTGGCGTTCGCAATAGCGATTGACCGGGTCACCTTCTGGCAGCTGTTTGTGGTTGGGTTTATCGATGGGTGTGGTTCAGTGTTGTTTGGGGCGGCGTATAGCGGTGCATTCCGATCGGTAGTGCCGCGGCATCAGCTTCCGGCGGCGGCGAGCATCGAACAGGCGCGAAGCTCCACCGTCCGCCTCGCAGCGCCGCCGATCGGTGGATTGCTCTACGGCTTCGCGCGAGTGTTGCCTTTTGTCGTTGATATCGTGAGCTACGCCGTATCGACGGTCTCGATCCTGCTCATGCGGACGCCGTTTCAAGGCATACGGGAATCTGAGAAGACAAGCGTTCGAGACGAGCTAATGGAGGGCCTGCGGTTTCTCTGGAAGGTGCCATTCCTGCGGATGTCGGCATTGATGACCGCGGCGAGTAACTTTTCTTTCAGCGCCGGCCAGTTCGCCGTCATCGTCCTTGCCAGACGCGAAGGACTTTCGAGCGCTTCCATCGGACTGCTCGTGGCGCTGGTCGGCGCGACGACGCTCGCAGGCTCGCTCGCATCACCACTCATTCGGCGGTTCCTGTCCTTGCGCACTATTTTACTTTCTGAGTTCTGGGCCTCGTTCGGGATCCTTGCGTTTGTGATCTGGCCGAACGTTTACGTGCTCGCCGGAGCACTCGCGGCCCAGGCATTCTGCTTCCCCAACACCGATGCCGCCCTCGCGAGCTACCGCTTCGCCATAACGCCGGATCGGCTTACCTCCCGGGTGACAACTGCCGCCAGCAACATCGCGGTCGTGGCCATGCCACTCGGACCACTCATCGCCGGGCTGATGCTCGACTCCGTCTCGGTCCGCGTGACGGTGCTCGTGCTAACCGCGAGTTCCATGGTGGCCGCAATCGTCGGCACGGCTAGTCGGTCGATTCGCAGCCTTCCCGCGCTGGAGGAGGTGGTGGCGGCAGACCCCAAGCGGAATACCTGAGGGCTGTCGGATCGCTTGAATCTAGGAGGCGACGTGAACGTAGACCGAGCGCGGCTCGGGAGACGATTCCAACAACGCGACCAGAGCGAGGCCAGCGCTCCTTCGAACGCGCTCCCAGGCGGGCTCGGTCGCGATGGCTGATTCGGTCCACTCCGACCTCGGGATCCCATCGAGCGCCGTGGAGACCTCAGTCGACAACTGATTGGCGACGGCAGAGACGACGTGGAGCGACTCAAGTTCTGGGAGCAATCGGTACGAATCATCGAACTCAAGTCCGAGTTCGTCTGCCAGCGGCCCGGCGCCGATACTCGCGAGCCAGGCGATTTGGGCCTCCGCAGGCGCCGCAAGAATCGCCACGGATTCGATCAGCGCTCGTCTCACATTCATCGCCGCATCGAGTTCCATGGACGAAATGGTACCAGAACTGTCAGCGAACAATTTGTGACTTTCCCGCACGAGGACTACTGACGCGCCAGTAGGGCGCTTCGCCATGATGGCCGCCACCGGGATGCCACCGGATGATCCTGCCACTCGGCCGGCCATCCAAATACTCCCGCAACACCCATCCCTCGCCAGCGT
>JANPDX010000516.1:0-4119 GCA_031431695.1 Dehalococcoidia bacterium | reverse complement strand
CATGCGCGTACTTGCCGGCTTGGATTCGCCCGATGCCGGCGCATTCACCCTTCGACGCGGTGCCCGTGTCGCCTACCTCGAACAGGACTTCGCGGGCCAGCCCGGCCGCTCCGCCTTCGACGAGCTGCTGAGCGCCAGCGGAGACCTCGCAGCGCTCGAACACGCCCTCACTTTCGCCGAACAGCGCATGGCCGACCCGGCAAACCTCGAAGACCCGGTCGCCTTCGACCGGATCATGCACGAACATGCCGACTTGCTCGAACGCCACGAAAGGGCCGGCGGTGGGGCCATGCGCAATCGCGCCGAGGCACTGCTGCGCTCACTCGGCTTCGATGAAGACGCCTGGTTGCGCCCGATGGAACTGCTCTCCGGCGGTCAGCGGAAGCTCATCGGAATCGCTCGCTGCATCCTGGCCGAACCCGACTTGCTGCTCCTGGACGAACCGGACAACCACCTGGATCTCGAACGCAAGGCGATGCTCGAAAAGGTCATCCGCCAGTTCCCCGGCTGTGTGGTCGTCGTCTCCCACGACCGCTACCTGCTGGACGAGGTAGCCACCGTTATCTGCGAACTCGATTATTCGCGCGAGGCCGGCATCGTGCTACGACGATGGGAAGGCAACTACACCAGCTACGTCACCCAGAAAGAGCTCGCACTCCTGCGCCAGCAGCAGGACTTCGTCGCTCAGCAGAAAGAAATCTCGCGCCTTGAAATAGCCATCGCCCGCTTCAAACTGTGGGCTTCGATTGTCATCGATGAGCGCCACATCAAGCAGGCCCGAAACAAACAGCGCCAGATAGATTCGATGGACAAGGTCGAACGGCCGGTGCTCGAACGCCGCAAAATGCGCCTCGATTTCCGCACCGGCACGCGTGGCGGCACCAAGACCGTCGAACTGCGTCACCTGGCAAAGGCTTTCGGTGAAAAGGTCATCCTCCGCGACGCCAACGACACCATCCTCAACGGCGAACGTATCGGTATTGTCGGGCCGAACGGCGCCGGCAAGTCGGTCCTGCTCAAGCTCATTCTCGGACAGATCCCGGTGGATTCAGGCGAGGCGTGGGTCGGCCCGAGCGTGAGGACCGGCTATTACTCGCAGGAGCACGAAACGCTCGATTTCCGCCAGACGCCGGTCGAGGCAATCCGCGAAGTGAAACCGATGTACGAAGGCGAAGCGGTCGCCCAACTGCAGCGCTTCCTGCTGCCCTACGACGCGTGTTCGCAGCCTATCGCGAAACTCAGCGGCGGCGAAAAGTCGCGCGTCCAGCTTGCCCGGCTCATGCAACTCAACGCCAACTGCCTCTTGCTCGACGAGCCCACCAACAACCTCGATATCCCCGCATCGGAAGTGCTCGAGGAGTCGCTCGAGAAGTTCCCCGGCACGGTCATCGTCGTCTCGCACGACCGCTACCTGCTCGACCGCCTGGTAGACCGCGTGATCGAAGTGCGTGACGGCCAGACCCGCAGCTTTGAAGGCGGCTACAGCTATTACCTCGAACGTATCAGCGCGCCGCCCATCGAGAAGGTGGTCTCCGAGGCACGCGCCGGCGAACGCGCCAAAGCGACTTACGCGGCAAAACGACACCGGTAGCCGCGCCCCTCCGTGGGCGCCCGCCGCCATGCGGCCAACGAATCCTCGCCTTTAACGAGATCAGAGGACCCGCAGTAATGCGGGTCAAGGCGTCAACCGCCGCGGTTCATCCAAACCAGCTCGCGCAAATCGTCAGCCCTGCGCACCACCCGCTCGGACGTATCCAGCGGTAACTGCCCGGCGATGGCGTAAAAATCGGCCGCTGCGGCCGCCAGCGCATCGACCAGCACATCCGTCTCGCCCGCGATCCTTCCGCGCTCCGCGAGTGCTTCTTCGGCGGTATACAGGTGCTTGGGTTGCGAAGCCGCCCTGGCAACGCGCACCGGCTGTGGAAGAAGTGTGTGGGCCGCGTGTAAGACCACCAGTCCGGCGCTCAGTACTGCCATGCCGCAAATGAGAAATACCGGATCGAATGTTGCGGAACCCTCGCCCACGGCCAGCGGCGCAACGGCCATCAAGGATCCGTGTCCGCGGAGGCCCGCCAGCCGGGGCCAGCTAGCGCTCTCGAAGTGCCGCGCCACGCGGCCCAAAAGGAACTCGAACATGTTCAGCCTGCCAATGGTCCCCACCACCTGGCGACTGCACAGTATCGAACTACGGGCGCTCTGGCTAGATCGTCGGACGATGACCTACCGCAAGCGCGCAATCACCGGACGCCGACCGAAGCCCATGGCACTCGCTTTCGCGGGCGGCACCGGCGCCGCTGGCTCGAACCGGTCGAAGCGTTCGAACAACGTGCGCAAGGCGATCCGGGCCTCCAGTCGGGCCAGGTTTGCGCCGAGACAAAAGTGCGGCCCCCAGCCGAACCCCAGGTGGGGATTGGGGTCCCGCGCGAGGTCGATTATCCCGGGCGCCTCGAATATGGCCGGGTCATGGTTCGCCGAAACAATCGCGAGAAAGATGTTCTGCCCGGCCTGCAACTCCCGCCCACCACGCAGGTGCGCCTTTGCTACCTTTCGCGGCATGCTTCGGGCCGGGCCGCATACCCGCATGAACTCCTCAACGGCGATCGCTGTCGATTCCGGATGGGCCCGAAGCCATTCCACCAGGTCCGGGCGCTCTAGCAGGATCGAGAGCGTATTCGCGAGCAGTGTGGTCGTCGTTTCGTGGCCGCCAAAGAGCAGCAGCGTGCATGCACCAACCAGTTCCATCTCGCTCAACTGCCCGATTTCTGAATGAACGATCGACGACAGCACACTCGACGAGGGGTTCTCTCGCTCTCGTTCGATCAGCGCCGAAAAGAACCGCACGAACTCCGCCACCGCGCGGTTCACCGGTTCCTCGGCGATTTTCCCCGGCTCCATGGCAAACACCAGCCGCCCGATATCGTCGGACCAGCCGCTGAACCGATGCCGATCCTCCGCTTCTGCGCCGAGGATGGCGGCGATCACAAGCGCCGGAACCGGATGCGCGAGAGCGGCATTTAGATCAATCACGTCGCCGTCGAACGCGTCGATCGCGCCGTTCACGATTTCCTGCACCTGCCCTTCGAGGGCCGAGACAGCCCGGGGCATAAACGCGCCCTTCACGGGTTCGCGCAGACGGGTGTGTGCTGGCGGATCGCGAAAGTTCATCCAACCGCTGAGCAAATCTACAGCTTTCTGGAATGCTTCCGTTCTGCCCTGGGCCGCGCGAGCGAACGCACCTGTCCGTTCTGCTGAGAGAAACTCGCTATCGCGAAAACCGGTCTCCACTTCAGCGTGGGACAGCGCGACCCAGGCTCGCTGGGCGTCGCTCCACTGCACCGGCCCGTCTTTCATCGCCTCGCGAAAGTACTCGGCGGGGTTGGTTATCGAGGCTTCGCAGGCAAGGTCCACGGGCACCCCGAAAGACTACACCAGTCCTCGCCCTCATTGGCACCCCCCTTTGGGGACCGAAGGTACGAACTGGATGGCCTCTGTTGGCCGTCCGCAAGCCACCATTTTCGGGCATCATTGCTTTGGCCAAACGGCATCGGGCGCACTGATGGAGGTCGCGACATGGGTTTCCAGGAGACGGAAGAAATCGATCCGGCGCGCCGCGCGTTCGTGAGCTATATCGACAAGTCTCGGGAGTTCTATGCGGCGCAGGGTTTCGCGAACGCGTACCACTGGGCGTTCAACCGCGAAATCCCGTTCGCGCCACTTTCGAAGCCGCTCGCTGAATGCCGCCTGGCAATCGTGACAACTTCACTGCCGTGGGAGGGCCAGGACACCATCGACCTGGTGGACCGGCCGCCGAAACGCGCATATGCCGAACCTTCCGAACCAGCGCCGGAGCGCATGTTCACGATGGACCTCTCCTGGGACAAACAAGCTACGCACACCGATGATGTTGGCTCGTTCCTGCCAATACTCCGGCTCCAGGAATGCGTTCGGGAACGGCGCATCGGGAGTGTCTCTCCCCGCTTTTACGGCGTGCCGACCGAATACAGCCAGCGCAAGACCAGCACCATGGACGCACCGGATATCGCGCGCTTCTGTCGCGAAGACGGCGTCGATGCGGTGTTGTTGGTTGGCCTCTGACCGGTTTGCCACCAGTCCGTGAGT
>JANPDX010000515.1:0-2072 GCA_031431695.1 Dehalococcoidia bacterium | reverse complement strand
ATTCACCGTGTTTATGAACCGGCAGTACGTGACGGCGAAACTGGTTGGGACGTTCGACCTGTTTCCCGGATATGACCCGAACCGTCCCGAGACGCTCGTCGTTGCCGAACTCGCCGCCAGCGTCGCCACACTCGGCCTCCGTATTCAGGACACGAACGGTGTGTACTGGGAATACTCCCTCGCGACCTCGCAGCCCGTACGTCAGGGAGAGTGGCGCTTCTTCGTCGCGGACCTAACACGCCCGATTCAGTTGCGCTTCAACCCCACGCTCAGCTACCCGCTGACCACGGAAAAGCGACTCGATTCCGTGTATATCCGGGTAACCGGCTCGGTGCCCCAGGTTCCCGAACGAATCAATGCGCTCATCGATGACATCCAGGTGACCGACGCGACCGCGTTGCCAACGACGGTTTCAGCCAGCGGCTTCGAGAACTCGGAGGTGATCGAGGCCTTCGGGAATATGGCCCCCTATGTACTCATCAGCGGCGCTTCGCCCGGCGACCCGGGCGCGATTTCGTTCGCCCAGGGCCAGGGACACGGCGGCGGTGACGCCGCACGGGTTTCGTTCACTCGTGGACGTGGAGTCGCCCCGATTTTTGGCCTCCGCCTGGCTCGGGCTCCCGGTCCGCTGCCTATCCTCGCCGAGTCGGAATTCACCAAAATCTCCGGCAAAAAGGTCGGCGACGAATTCACCGTGTTTATGAACCGGCAGTACGTGACGGCGAAACTGGTTGGGACGTTCGACCTGTTTCCCGGATATGACCCGAACCGTCCCGAGACGCTCGTCGTTGCCGAACTCGCCGCCATGCGCGAACTCGCGGCCACGGTCCCCTCGCTTTCAGATGGCATCTACGCGAACGAGGCGTGGATGTCGGCGGCCATCCCCGGCGTCATGACACGCGAAAAGCTCGCCCCACGCGGAATCCAGGCAGATGGAATGTTCGACCGTCGCGACGTTCGCGCTGCCCAGGCAGCGGACCCCCTGATTGCCGCCAGTTGGGAAGGCATCCTCTTTCTCGCCTTCGCGGCCGTACTCTTGCTCACCGGGCTCGGGTTCGCGGTTTACGCCACCCTGGCAGTGCAATCGCGCTCGCTTGAATTCGCCATTCTGCGAACGATGGGGTACACCAACCGCCAGGTTCTGGGCCTGGTCAGCTTCGAGCAGATGTTCGTTATCGTCGCTGGCGTCGTGGTCGGCACGGTCCTCGGTTTCCCACTCGGCCGCCTGATGATTGGCTACCTGGGTGTCACCGAATCAGGCGCCGATCCCGTGCCGCCATTGGTTTCCCAGGTCAGCTGGAGCGCCGTGCTCACCGTCTACGGTTTGCTGGCAATTGTGTTCATCGCCACAATCGGTTCACTCGCGGCCGTCTATTCCCGTCTCGCGGTCCACAAGGCGCTGCGGATCGGAGAAATCTGATGCCGCGAAGCACAACCGTACGAAACCGCCTCTCGAAACTTGCGCACCGGAGACTTGAGACCAATGACTGACGATCTCTATATCCGCTGCGAAGACCTGTTCAAGATTTACAAGACCGCGAACCTCGAAGTCGTCGCGTTGCGTGGACTGGACCTCAAAGTGGGGTCCGGTGAATTCATGGCTATCGTTGGCGCTTCGGGTTCTGGAAAGAGCACGCTGCTCAACATCCTCGCCGGTCTCGACACGCCGTCCGCCGGTCGCTGTTTCGTTGGCGGCGAAGACCTTCTCACCATGTCATCAAGTGACATGGTCCGCTATCGGCGCAAGAAAGTCGGATTCGTCTGGCAACAGACGGGCCGAAACCTTGTCCCGTATCTCGATGCCGTGCAGAACGTGGAAGTGCCACTCGTGCTGGACGGAGTCCCGGCCGCTGCCGCCCGACGACGGGCCACCGAACTCCTGGAGACCGTCCTCATGGGACATCGTCTCCACCATCGTCCGGAAATGCTGTCGGGCGGTGAGCAACAGCGCGTCTCAATCGCCGTGGCCCTCGCCAACAACCCACCGCTCCTCCTCGCCGACGAACCGACCGGGGAACTCGACTCGGTCGGCGCCGACACCGTTTACGACGTCTTCCGAGGGCTGAACAAAG
>JANPDX010000514.1:0-4896 GCA_031431695.1 Dehalococcoidia bacterium | reverse complement strand
CTGGCGAACATGGGCGCCTACAACGAGGAGCTTATGAACGCGGGCATCATTCTCGCAGGCGAGGGCCTTCAGGCGAGTTCCAACGGCAAGCGCGTCCGCTTCGACGCCGGCAAGACGATGGTCATCGACGGGCCGTTCGCCGAAACGAAAGAACTTCTCGCGGGTTTCTGGATGTGGCAGGTGAAGTCGATGGACGAGGCCGTCGCGTGGCTGAAGCGTTGCCCGGTGAGCGCGAACGAAGTCACCGAAATCGAGATCCGACCGGTCATGGAGATGGATGACTTCGGCGCCGAATTCACTCCGGAACTCCGCGAGCAAGAAGAACGCCTTCGAAAGCAACTGGACGAACGCGTCCGATCCTAGCCTCCATCGACACAAGACCTCGTGGTGGCGTCCGAACGCACATTTCAGGGGGTACCCTCACCCCCGACCCCTCTCCCACTGCGGAGGGAGAGGGGGAATTCGGCCCTACCCCAAAAACTCCACAATCTCTTTCGCCCACGCGGCCGTATTTTCGAGCGGGAGCATGTGACCGGCGCCAGGGATTGTCACGAGTTCCGATTTGGCGATTTTCGACTGGAAGAGGGGGCCGTAGGCGGGCGGGGTGAGGCCGTCTTTGTCGCCCCAGAGGATGAGCGTCGGCGCCTTGATGCGGTGCAGGCGCTTCTTCAGCCCCTTGTCCGGGATTGGCCAGATGAACTTGCCCGTCGCGGAGAAGTTGGCGAGCTGGAAGTAGTAGTTCTCGGCCATCTCATCTTCGTTCGCCGGCGCCTTGAAGAGCGTCGGGATGATGGGGTTCGTCAGGTCGCCGAAAAGCACGGCGGGGAGCTGGTTCGGCATGAGGATGAAGATGTCCGTGACCGGCGTTTCAGGGATCCAGAGGCCTACGGGGCAGGTGAGGACGAGCTTCTTCACCATGTCGGGACGCGCGGCGGCGAACTCGGCGGCGAACAACCCGCCGATGCTGTGCCCGGCGAGGAAGAACGAAGTCAGGCCGATGGCGTCGCAGAAGTCCTGGTAGTAGGACACCATGTCGTGGATATCGTCGATGTCATCGAGGCCCTTGGTGTCGTCCCAGCCGGGGTGGGTGGGGACGATGACCTCGTAGTGCTTCGCGAGCGCTTCCATCTCGGCGGTCACACCGTTGCGAATACCGCCCGCGGCATGGAAGTACAGGAGCGGGGCGCCGGAGCCGAGCCGGTAGACCGGCGGTTCGAACTGGCCGCCCTGGATAGAGACAACTTTGGCTTCAACAGACATCGGAGCACCCCGGAGAAAAGTAGAGGATAGTGGGTAGAGGATAGAGGATAGCGGCCAACAATTCTTGGGCCTATTCGCTAACGCCTACCGCCTGCATTGGCACTGGCCCTGCCGGGCCTAAGCGGGGGCAGAGCCCCGCGACTCCTACCGCCTACCGCCTACTACGTCCCGGCTGGTCCGACGAAGCTGATTGGCTGCCCGAGGGCGGAGAGCCCGAGGGAGTGCATCAGTTCGTCGGTTTTCCAGGCCATGACGTTGCCGCCGACCATGTCCCTATAGATGCGTTCGAGCGGGCGGTTCTTCACGTAGGCGTGCGCGCCGCAGGTCCGCATGGCGCCGGCCGAGACTTCTTCGCTCATGCGGCGCAGGTGGTAGACCGTGCGCACGAGGTGGCGCGTGAACGCCTGCGGGCTTTCGAACGGCGTCTCCAGCCGGTTCACGCACTCGTAGAGGACGATGCGGCCCGTTTCGAGCCAGTGCTCCATGTTGCCGATGGCGAACTGGGCCCAGGGCTGGTCGGAGCGGTAGCCGGGCGAGCTGAGGGCCGTCGCCGCCGTTCCGGCGAGGTAGCCGTGGCGCTCCTTGACGTAGCCGAGGGTGAAGTCGAACGCGGCCTGGGCGAGCCCGAGCCAGATTGCGAGGATGCCGAGAGCGCCGCGCGCGCGGATCTGGGTCTGCACATCGACGACCTGGCCCTGGGCCTGGAGGACCATCCGCAGCATGGCGGCCGGGATGACGAGGCCCTCAGTCTTCGGGATGCGGGCGTTTTCGATGGTGATGTCGTGGCTGGAGGTGCCGCGTAGGCCCATCGAGTCCCAGTTCATGAGATTGGTGATGCCGGGCGTCGAAAGTTCGGGGACGGTGAGGGCGACATCGGCCTCGTTGCCTTCCCCCCGGTCGACCGAGCCGCCGATAAGTGCGTACTTGGCGCCTTCGCTCATGGAGGCGAAGCCCGCGCGGCCGTTGATGACGAGGAAGTCCCCGTCTTCGTGGATTTTGAAGCCCGCCTGGCGGTTATCGAGGCCGCCCGAAGGCACCGAACCCGGACCGCAGATGAGCGCGCCGTTCTGGCCCATGTCGGCGAGCACGGCATCGCGCCGCGGGAAGGGCGGCATGCTTTCGAGGAAGCCGGCGACGATTGCGTGCATGTTCAGCGCGACCGCGGTGGAGCCGTCGCCATAGGCGACCTCTTCCATGATGCGCATCTGGGCGGCGACGCTGATACCGAGCCCGCCAATGTCCTTCGAGAGAGCCATCGCGGGGACCTTAAGCGAGAGCAGTTCATCGACGTTCTGGCGGGGGAACTTCCCCTCGCGGTCAACCTCTGCCGAGCGTTCGGCGAAGCCGGTGCGGGCGAGGTCGCGGACCTTGCCGATGAGTTCGAGTTCCCACTGCTCCATGCGATTGTGCCCCTGGTTTCAACGGTTGTCGTGTTTGCGAACGAAAGGGTACGGCATTCGGGGCCGAAGCGTGGTCGGGATGGGGAACAGGCAACTGAGTGACATCGTCGAACGACGAACGTCAGCGCACACTATCGATTCTCTCCCACCGGGACTGTCCCGGAAGTCGACACTCCCACCAAATCCAGCCATTGACCGAATTCCCAGTAATCGCCATCGCCGCAGGAGAGGGCGAATCGTACTGCTGGGCGTTGTAGACAAGCTTTCCGTCCAAAACGCGTGCACTAAAGAGCTGACCTTTATAGCGGCGGCGGAACTCGGTTCCGTGGGGGAAGATGACCCCGTTGGGCCGCCAAGCAGGGCGGGCGGACACCGAGACTGTGGACTCATGGGCAGCCGTGGAGCTGGCGACGACCGAACGCTTTTCTTCTCGGTTATCAGGAATCTGAAGCAGTCGTCGGATGACTTCGTTGTCGGTGTCGGCGGGTGATTGAAGCCGCACTGTCAATTCCTTGTGAACTTGGAAGTCGATCGAGACGATCCGGTATGCCTCGCAGGTTTTCGCGGCCATGAAGTATTCCTCCAACTAACTGTGGGGCGCCTGATCAGCGAGCCCGAAGGTCCTGACCGTTGATCTGCCAGCGTGGGGCTGCCCAGGGCGGCGCCAGAAGTTCGTTTAATTGCATCGAGGGCAGGGCGAGCAGTCCTCCTCATGTGCCGAAGCTCTTGGGCTCAGCGCCGAGCGTGTACGCGCATCGTTAGGTTCGGGAAGTCGAAATCGATTATGTGGTCGATAAGCAACTCAGCTCCAAGGATCGCGTCACACCCAGCCACCATCAGGTTCGTTTCGAGCAGCTTCGGCAGACCTCCGATGTCGAGCCTCAGGACACTCGTCCCCACTTCAACTTTGGCTTTTGCGATTCGGGTCGTAAAGGTGCCTAGGCCGGGGTAAAAGTCTCGACCTTCTTCGGTTGCTCCAGGTATTCCCCCTGCGACGTACGAGAGCTTCGCTCCAATGTCGATGAAGGCACGCCGTTCTACTCCATGGACCGTTATCGACACGCTTGGGATACCCGACACCATGGTCATCGGAATGGACCGGGAAGAATGGAGTCCGGGCATTGATATCCGAGCGATACCACGTCCAGCATCAAACACGACGCAAAGGCGACGAAGTATGTCCATCCCTAGAAGTGCATCGAACGGGGTGCCAACCATTGCCACGAGGCCATCAATGTCTTCTCCGGCGAATTCGTGATGCAGCGACGCGACACGTCCCCCGAACGAAAGGCTAGGGCGCCGTCCGACGCTTACCGGCGAACCCGTATCGACAAAAAGCCTTTGCCCGTCGGCATCGATAAACCAGTGGCCCTCAAGGCAGACGAGCGGATACTCGACGATGGGAATGTGGCGCGTTGATGGGGAAGGTTGAATCAGACTGGCCGCGCTGCTCGCCCGAGCCATACTTCGGCTTTCGGTCTTCCCTTGTACCCGCCGGTAGGCCAGCATTTCCACCTCCTTGCGTGAGCGTTCGCCCCAGTCACGCTGGGCTTCCGCGCGCAGTTGTTCGAGCTCAGACAGCAACTCCTGCAGGCCTTCGAACCCGTCGGCATACCTTCGGAAGAACCGGAGTTCATCATCCAGGTGGCGTTGTGCTTCGGATCGCTGGCCGAGTCGATTGAGGCGTGACGCGTGGTGAACGACAACCGCATGCCACGCTTCTCCGGCACGTTGCGTCGCTCCCGTGTCGCGTGCCTGTGGGGTGTTTTGGACTCCGTCGGCCCACGTGAGCTGGACCGCGGCGTTCGCAGTCTCCTCCCGCGCCTCACCGGGAATCTTCCAAGCCACGTCGATATCGAAAGTCATCGAGTCGCCGGCGACGCCCTGCGGAGTCTTCACGCGGAATACAGCGACCCTGGTGCACTTGGCAATCGCTGCTCCGAACTTCGCCGTCGCAACCTTGGACCACGTCTGGTCACCCGGTTGCAGAGCGATTGCCTTGGCTCCGCTCGGGCAGGTCAGCACCACCCGCAAGTTCTCCGCGACCAATTGCCGCATGTCGCCGAGTTCGGCGAGAACGACCTCAACGATTTCCGGCGCGTGTTCCGCATCATGCATGGTGCCGCCGCCGTTCTCCGCGAGCACCCGAAGAAAATCCGGTGCGTAGCCGTCGCCTATTCCCACGGTCGAAGTCGCAAGGCCGCGAGAGAGCAATTGTTCGGCGTGGGCTCCGATC
>JANPDX010000513.1:0-16697 GCA_031431695.1 Dehalococcoidia bacterium | reverse complement strand
CCGACTTCGCGATCTCCGTCAGCTCGTCGATCTCCCGGCGAGTCATGTCGGCTTTCCCCGGCACGCGAATGGCCTTGATCTCGCCGCCATTCTGGAGCGCGCCGGCGAAAACCTGGAAAGCCGAATTCCGCAGTGGCTCGGCGATATCCACTAACTCCAACCCAAACCGGAGGTCGGGACGGTCGATCCCGTACCGGGCCATGGCGTCGTTGTAGTCGATCCTCGGGAATGGCGTTTGCTGGATCGGCCCCGGCCCGAAGCGCTGGCCGATACCGGTGTAGAGCTCCTCGATGAGGGCCATCACGTCTTCCTGCTCGACGAACGCCATCTCAAGGTCGAGCTGTGTGTGCTCGGCCACGCGGTTGGCGCGTGTGTCCTCGTCCCTGTAACAACGGGCAATCTGAAAGTACTTTTCGATTCCGCCGTACATGAGCAACTGCTTCATGATCTGGGGCGATTGAGGGAGCGCGAAGAAATGGCCCGGCTTCATCCGCGAAGGCACAAGGAAGTCGCGCGCGCCTTCAGGTGTCGACTTGATGAGCGTCGGAGTCTCTACTTCGATGAAGCCGCGCTCGTAGAGAAACTCGCGCATGTAGCGCACGACTTCGTGGCGCATCCTGATGACGGCCGCTACCTCCGGCCGCCGGAGGTCGAGGTAGCGGTATTTCAGGCGGAGTTGCTCGTCTACCTCAGCGGGCTCGTTGATGTAGAACGGTGGCGTGTTCGCCTCGTTCAATACCGCAACGGACGCCGGGATGACCTCGATTTCGCCGGTGAGCATGTTCGGGTTGACGGTGGCGGCATCGCGCGCCTGGACCGCGCCTTCAACCTGGAGCACCCATTCGATGCGGGCGCGATGGGCGACCGCGTGGGCCGCCGCATTCTCCGGGTTCAGGACGATCTGGACGATGCCACTGGAGTCGCGGAGGTCGATGAAGATAAGGCCGCCGTGGTCACGGCGCCGGTGGACCCAACCGGCGATGCGGACGGTTCGCCCGGCATCGGCGGAACGCAGTTCGCCACAGTTCGTGTCTTTGAGCATCGGTTAAGGATAGCGGGGAACGGCGAACCGGAAACCGGCCGCGAGCTACATCCGGAAGGCCACGAGTACGAACGCCCCCGGCAGGCGTTGCCTGACGTCCCAGCGGACGTTGCGGAAGCGGTCGAGGGGAGTCTGGTAGCGGTCGGAGTCGGGCATCTCTTCGAGGTGAATCGTTGCAAGGCCAGCGACGCCGAGCGCACTGACCAGGTCGCCAATGTTCCACGTGGCCGCGTTCTTTCCCTCGCCGAAATACGAGTGCGCGACCATGAAGACGCCCTTGTGTACGCCGGGTATGTAGGCCACCGGGTGAGCGTCGTGGATGACGAGGCGGCCACCAGCCTTGAGTGCGTCCGCGATGCCCGCGGCCCAATCATCGAAATACTCAAGGTCGTTGAGTATCCCGAAGCTGCTGTAAACGGTGTCGTATGGGCCACCAGGTATGGAGTCCGTGCCCGGCGCTCCCTCGTGGAACGTGACCGCGGCGCCGGCGCCGGCCGCAAGTCCCCGCGCTTTCGCGGAGCCCTCCGCGGAATCGAAAACCGAGACCGTGGCGCCCAGGTTCACCAACGAGAGCGCTTCTTCGCCGCCACTCGCGGGCGATACGAGGATACGTTCCCCTTCGCAGTCAGCCAGCGCGAACATCTCGGATTCGCCGAGACAGTTGCCGCCATGGCTGTAAAAGGCGGGGTCGATTTCGTACCAGGCGGCAGTTGGTTCGAGGGTTGTGGACACGTCAGGCGTTCACATCGCCGCGCGATGTCTGGAAGCTCATCACATGAGAGTAGTCATTCACGGTGAGGATGACGCGGCGGGTGTCGGCGGCCCGCATTACGCTGATTGAGGTGTGATGCACCGATACCAGGTGGTCGAAGTTCGAGCCCAGAACGCGGCTGAGAATCGCATTAATCACGCCGCCGTGGCAGGCGACGACGATTCGCATCCCGTGGCTTTCCGCGATCGCCTCATCGAGCGCGGTGAAGACCCGGGAGCGAAAGACATCGACGTCCTCACAGAATGGATAGGCGTCGTGGCGTTTGGTACGGGTGACTTCGCGATACACATCACCGAGTTGTTCGCGCGTATAGATATCGAGCAGGCCCTTGTCCTGGGGCGCCCGCTGCCAGAGGTCGATTTCGCGCAGACCCGGTTTCACGACGGCCTCAAGACCGTGATGTTTAGCGATTTCTTTTCCGGTGTCGTGGGCGCGCTTCATGTCGCTGCAATACACCCGGCCGATGCGGGCGTTGGAGAGGCGTTCGCCGACAGCCTGGGCCTGGCGCTGGCCGAGTTCAGATAGCGGCGCATCGTAAGCCTGGCCGAGGGGGATGTTTTCGAAGAATTTCTGCTCGCCATGGCGGACAAGCAGGACTTCGCACATACCCTCAAACGAATCGGCGAACGGGTTTTCGAGGTCAATAGACCGGATTCTGCGGGGGGTTGTCATTCTTGGCTCAATCCTGGCATCGCCACGGCGGCAAGATTTGGTTCGATATAGGCGACGTATTCGCTGGCCTTCTTGAAAGCCTGGAGGCCCGCGATGAAGGCCTCAAGTTCCGGGGGCCTCATCTCCACGAGGATCCGCCGGGTGAAGGTCTCGACGCCCTGCTCCATGCGCTTGCATGCCGCTTCTCCCTGATCGGTGAGGAAGTTGCGGACGAGCCGACGGTCACTTTCGTCGTCTTCGCGGCGAAGGAGCTTAAGTTTCACCAGTCGATCGACGATGCCAGAAATGGTTGGCGGCGTAACGGCCAGCCGTTGGGCCAACGCTCCCGCCGTAACGCCGGGCGATTCGCGGACGAGGAAGAGGACGCGGAGCTGGGCGGTTGTCAGTCCAAGTTCGGCCCATGCGCGAAAGCGAAGAGGGTCGAACATGTTGAGTGCTTCGCCGAAGTAGCGAAGTGCCGCATCGACAGACGGTTCCGAACGAGGAAGAGAGGTCGGCACACTTAGCCTCAGGCAAAAGATTCGTGGCAGGGCAGAGTATCAGGCATCGGTCGCGGCAGCGACAGGCTACGAACCAGATGGGACAATCCTCGAATGGCGCTTGACCTCGACCCCGGCACCGCCGCTCTCGGCAACCCAAGGCTGATCGAGGCGATTGTGCGCGAAATGGCCGGCGGCGCGATGCCCTTCGAGCGGTTCATGGAACTGGCCCTCTACCATCCGGAACACGGGTACTACCGGAAGCCCGGCCGAATAGGCCGCCAGGGCGATTTCCTGACCAGTCCCACCATCCATCCGATGTTCGGGTGGGCGGTTGGCGGTTGGTGCCGCGACATCTGGGGGCGGCTGGGAAAGCCTGTTGAGTTCACCGTTTTCGAACCCGCCGCCGGCGAAGGCGCCCTCGCGACGGCGTTGCTCGACTGGGCGGCGGGGCGCGACGACGGCTTCGGTGACGCGATCCGTTATGTCGCGATCGAGCCCAACAACCCCGGGACTGACCCGCGCGTTACGTGGGCCACGCCGCCGGTCGCGCCCGCCGAGTACGGCGTCGTCGTCACGAACGAACTGTTCGACGCGTTCCCCGTGCGGCTTTTCGATGGCGGCGGCCGCGGACCGGTGGAGGTGATGGTGCGCTGGGACGGTGACCGGTTCGTCGAGACCGCCGGGGGCGTGGCCAGCATCGACGGCGCGCCAATGAGCGGCAGATTCGAGGTCAATTCGCGCGCCTTCCCGGCAATGGAGAGCCTGTGTTCGCTGGTGAAGCACGGTGCCGTGCTCGTCTTCGACTACGGCTACCCGCGGGAAGAACTCTGGGCGCCATGGCGGACGACCGGGACGCTGCTCTGCTTCTATAAGCACACCGCCCACGAAGATCCCTACGTGCACGTTGGCGAACAGGACATCACCACCCATGTGGACTTCACGGACCTCGCTCTCGCGGCGGAAGAAGCCGGGATGACAGTTTTCGGTCCGGTTCCGCAGTCCGAGTTCTTGTACTCGCTGGGGTTGGGACAACTCGTGGAGGCAGCCCGCGGCGACATGGGCGAGTACTTCGCCCGCCGCCGCGCACTGGAGCAACTCACGGACGGCGCTGGCCTGGGACGGGTCCGCGTGCTGGCGGCCACGCGAGACATCGAAGGCGCCCCGGCCGGGTTCGAGGCCCTGCCGTGACAAGGCCAGAGACGAACCTGGTACCGCGCGAGGAGCCCCTGACCGTCGGTGTCATGGCGCCGATGTTCGAACTGCCAGCCGTAACGACGGAAGGGGAACAGATCCAGGCGCGGCTGGCTGACTACGTGGTTCACGGGCGGACGATGCTGGTGTTCTACCAAGACGACGGGATGCCAATCTGCACTCGCGAATTGCAGGCGTTCGCGCAGGAACATGCGCTGCTGGTGGAGGCAGGCATCCAAGTGCTCGCCATCAACACGAACGGCCTCGGCTCGCATGTGAAGTTCCAGGAGCGCGACTGCTACCCGTTTCCGCTGGTCAGCGACTTCTTCGGCGACGCCGTGAAGGCCTACGGCATGTGGGACCCGGACGAACGCAAATCCAGGCGCGGCGTGGTCGTCGTTGGGATGGACGGGCGCGTGGAGTACGTGCTTCCCCACTTCAACCCGGGCAGCGTGGCGACGTTCGCGGAGATTTTTACGGCGTTGGGGCTGGCTTAGCTCCTCATCATGTCAGCATCTCGAATATCCGGTCGTTGTCGGCGCCTGCGAGGGTGGTGCCGCGCCAGATCTTGCCAGGTGTCGCCGAAAAGCGCGGCGTGACCCCGGTGCCGCGAACCTTCCCCACGACCTCGTCGTCCCACTCGATGTGGACTCCGCGCGCCCGGTAGTGCGGGTCTTCGGCCGAAGTCTGCGCGTTCAGGATCGGGCTGCAAGCGACGCCGGCCGCGTTCAGCTGTTCGATCGCCTCCGCCATCGTGCGTTCTTCGCACCAGCCCCGCAGGAGGGCATCGAACTCGATGCCCTGGACTTCGTTGATCGCTGTTCGAGCGCTGGACCAGTACTCGTCAGCGGGGTCGAGCCCGAGGACTTTGCAGGTCTTCACGAAGATAGTCTCGGCCGGCGCCGCAATGACCACCGAGCCGTCCTTCACGGCGAAAACGTCGTACGGCTGGAACGCCGGGGACTTGTTACCGCTACGTTCGCGGGCAAGGCCAAGATGAAACCACTCGACCATGGTGCCGGCGAGGACCGAGTGAATGGCTTCGAACTGGGCGAGGTCAATGACCTGGCCCACACCGGTGTCCTTCGCGTGGACATGTGCCGCCAGGCACGAAGAGAGGCACATGAGCGCGGTGATGTAGTCCGCTGTCCACGGGGCGGCACGCGTTGGCGGCGAATCGGGGAAGCCCGTCTGGTACATCGAACCGCCAAAGGCCTGGCCGATCATGTCGTAGCTCGCGCGGCCAAGGTAGGCGGGATCGCCTGTCTGGCCATAGCCCGAAACATGGCAGATCACGAGTTTTGGGTTTACCGCGAGGACTGCCGCGTCAGTCAAACCCCACTTCTCGTAGGTACCGGGGCGGGAACTCTCCATCCAGATGTCCGCGCGTGCCGCGAGCTTGAGGAACTTTTCCTTGCCTTCTGGTTGCGACATATCCAGGGTGACGTTGAACTCGTTCCGGCGCTCGGCCAGCCAGCTCGTCCCAACCTGGTGCGCGCCATCAGTCGAAGAAACCTTCAATCCGATGGTTCGCCAGGTGTCGGCGACGTGCGGATTCTCGACCTGGATGACCTCCGCGCCCCACTGCGCGGCGAGCGCGGCTGCGAACGGCTGGGCGATAACCGAACCCGTAGAGAGCACCCGGACGCCTTGCAGCGGTCCAAATTGTTCTGGGACCAACGTTTCTCGCATTTCATACCCCCGGCGATTCGGCCGACGATACGCGGATGCTCTCTGCCGGAAAAACCACTGTTGCCTCGCGGTCGATTCCTGCTACCGTCCAGAGGATGGCTGCGTACTCGGACCTCGTCGTGGAACACTTTCAGAACCCGCGAAACGCGGGGGCCATGGATTCGCCCGACGGAGAGGCGACGAAGTCCAATCCTGTCTGCGGAGACCGCATGCACGTGATGATTCGCGTGGATGCCGGCCGCATCCAGGAGGTGCGATGGCAAACGCGGGGCTGCCCGCCGGCCATCGCCACCAGCTCTGTCGCCAGTGAGATGGTCGTTGGTTGGACGCTGAAAGAGGTTGAGTCGCTCACACGGGAGACCATCGCCGAAGCGGTGGGCGGCCTGCCCAGCGACAAAGTGCATTGCAGCGTGCTTGCGGCCGACGCCCTTCGGGCCGCCATCCAGGACTACCGGACACGCCAGCGCGGGTCGTAGGCGCGAAAAGCGACCGTTGGAGCCTGGTTTCCCTCGTTCGTCCCTGCAAGGTAACCGTGCGTCAACTGGCTGTTCGCGCTCGCCCGCCGAATCCTCATACAGGTTGTCCCCGGATCGGGGCCTGTGGGGGAAGTCATGGTGGTGGTTTCAGAACATCGGCGAACAGCGTTGCCGCTGGCGCTCGCCATCGCGGGTGCGCTGTTCGCGGCATTCGCGCTGATGATTGGCGGGGAGCGCCAGGCTTCGGCCATCACCAACTGCACCGTCAGCCACGACGCCAACGATGGCGAAGAGCTCGCCTTCCTCGCGCTCATCAACAACTACCGCACGGCAAACGGGCTGAACGCGTTGAGCGTCTCGACGAACCTCAACCGTGGCGCCGCCTGGATGACCGAAGACCTCGCGACGAATAGCTACTTCGCGCATACGGACTCGCTTGGCCGCTCGGCATACGCACGGGCCATCGATTGCGGCTATCCGACCGGCGCGGGCGAAAACCTTGCCGCCGGAACGAACTGGAGCACCTCCGCCTCAGCCATGAGCGCGTGGCAGAACTCCCCCGGCCACAATGCGAACATGCTCGGCTCGTACTACCAGCAGATAGGTATCGCTCGCTTCTACAAGGCTGGGTCACAGTACGGCTGGTACTGGGCGACGACGTTCGGTTCGACCAACGACGGGACCGGCGGCGGCGGTGCGGGCAACCCCACGGCAACGAATACGCCGACGCGTACCCCGACCCCCGTGAACACCAGCACACCGACGAGCGTCGCCGCGACCAGCACACCGACGAGCCCGGCGGCAACCGGCACGCCGGCCGCGACTTCACCGGCTGCGACAAGCACCCCAACGCAATCAGCGGGGGGCAACTCCCCGACGCCTCCGCTGGCGACCAGCACACCCACGCAAACCTCATCTGCGGCAACCAGTACTCCAGTGCCGAGTTCGACGAGCACACCGGCACCGTCGCCAACCATTTCACCGACCGCGGGGCCGACAAGCACTCCGACTACAACGGCGCCGGGGAACTCGCTGCCGCTATCGCCGGGGGCGAACCTCGTGGCCTGGGGCAGCGGAAACATCGACCCGGCGGTCGCGTTCGCCGGCAACACGAACATTTCCGTTGTGTACGAATGGGACCCGGCCACCGGGCAGTGGAAGCGCTACTTCCCAGGACTGCCCGGCTTCCTGAACAACCTGAAGGCGATGCGAGAGGGCAACGCCTACTGGGTAATCGCGAAGAACAAGTCGTCACTGACCATGGCCCGGTAGCCGCGAATCCTCGAACTACGTGCCCGCCACCATCATCTGCTTGATGCGGATCGTTGGGGCGGCGGATGGTCCGAACCAGGTGAGGTCCGTGCCGGAGGCGTCGATGCCGGCGAGCATGGCGTCCATCTGGCCGGAGACGTTCACTTCGGTCACGGGGAAGGCCAGGCGACCGTTCTCAATCCAGAAGCCAGCTGCGCCCCGCGAGTAGTCACCGGTCGTCGGGTTGAAGCCGTTGCCCATGAGCGCCGTCAGGTAGAGCCCTTCGGACACCCCTGCGACGATCGCCGCCGGGTCGTCCTCACCCTCCTTGAACACTAACGTCGATGCCCCGGGGCCGGGGAGCGATTCGACACTGCGCTGGGCGCTGCCGGTGGTTCGATGGCTGGTGCGGCGCGCCGTGTAGCAATCGAACAGAAATTGCGAAAACGTCCCCGCGCTGAAAATCTCGTTCCTTCGGGTGGCGACTCCTTCGCCATCGAACGGCCGTGACCCGAGACGGCCCGGGGCGACCGGGTTATCCACGATTGAGACGAGTGGCGAGCCGATCAGGTCGCCCGCGCGGTTCGCGAGGAAGGTAGAGCCGCGATAGAGGGCGCCTCCAGTCGCGCACCCAACCAGATCGTTCATCAGCGCGATGGTCATCATCGGCTCAAATACCACCGGCACCTGCCGAGTGGGCATCTTGCGAGCACCGAGTTGGTCGATGGTGCGGCGGGCGGCGGTGCGACCGATTTGTTCGGGGTCTGGCATGCGATGAAGGGCCCGTTCAGCCGCATACCAGTAGCCATTTCGCTTCTTTCCGTCGGCATCATCGGCAATGGCCTCGACCATCAGCGAGATGCTTGTGGACGGGTAGGAACCTTCGAACCCGTGCGAATTGGCGAGCGCCATGTGCCCGATTCGTGTCGAGAGACTGGCGCCATCGGAGTTGTTGATGCGCTTGTCGAAGGCGAATGCTCCGCCCTCGCACGCCCGCGCCATGACGATCTTTTCTTCGGTCGAGAGCGTTTCGATGCGTTCGTCGTAGAGACCAAGGCCGTGTGCATTCGTCACGCGAGAAAGGAACTCGGCCTCGGGCAGCCCGGCGAACTCATCTGGTTCAGAGATACTCGCCAGATCCACCGTTTCGGCGGCGAATCGCTCCAGTGCCCGCGGCGAAAGATCGGACGTCGAGCACACCGCGGTCCTGCCGCCGTTAATGACGCGCAAGCCGAGCGACATGGAACCCGCTTCGATGAGTTTCTCAAGTTCGCTAAGCCGTACGGTGACGTTGGACTCGGTGTACATCGAAATGATTGCGTCGCACTGTTCGGCGCCAGCCTTCCGGGCAAGCGCCACGACGTTGCGCGCGATTTCGAGTGGTGTTGGACCTTCCATACTAGTCAATTGACCCCCGTGGTGATGCCGCATGCCGCCCCTCACCCCTTCCCCTCTCCCACTGCGGAGGGAGAGGGGTTCCGGCCTGAACGGACAATGTCGTAGTCGAGTAATGCATCAGTTCTGCCGGCTCCTGAGTGACGAGTCGGGCAGGAAGGCGAATGAAGCGAATGCCAGTCTCTTCCAATAGCAGCTGCCGCTCCTGATCGCTCCGCCGCTGCTCGGGATCGTTGTGAATGCCGCCATCGACCTCAATGGCCACGCGAAGCTCCTCGCAGTAGAAATCAAGCACGAAACGACCAATGGGATGCTGCCGGCGGAACTTCAAGTTCATACACCGACGGTCGCGCAAGCGCTCCCAAAGAATGGCTTCGGTCGGAGTCAGTTTCTTCCGAAGGCTCCGCGCAGCGGGCACATTGTCCGCGTGGAATCGGAGCCCCTCTCCCGCGCCGGGAGAGGGGTTGGGGTGAGGGCTGGCCGCCATTCGCTTAGCCTACCTTCGTCCCACCGACCGTGATCCCCGAGACGAGCACCGTCGGCATGCCCACGCCGACCGGGAGTGACTGGCCATCCTTACCGCAGGTCCAGCGACCGTCGGAGAGCTGGTAATCGTTGCCGACCATCGTGACTTTCGAGAGGACATCGGGGCCGTTGCCGATGAGCATGACGTTCTTCAGCGGCGTTGTGACCTTGCCGCCTTCGATCAAGTAAGCCTCGGTGACCGAGAACACGAAGTCGCCGTTGGAGATGTTGACCTGGCCCCCGGAGTACGAGACGGCGTAGATACCGCGATCCACGCCACGGATGATCTCGTCACTCGTGCTTTGGCCGGGGAGCATGAAGGTGTTGGTCATGCGCGGCATGATGTAGTCCTTGAACGTCTGGCGGCGGCCAGATCCAGACGGAGTTACGCCAAAATGCCGGGCGCTGACCTCGTCGTGGAGGTAGCCGCGCAGCGTCCCGTCTTCGATGAGCACGTTACGTGTGGTGGCGTTGCCCTCGTCATCCACGTTGATGGAGCCGCGCGAGTCCGCGATGGTGCCGTCATCGACAACGGTGACCAGCGAACTCGCTACCGGTTGTCCGACCCGGCCCGAATAGTTGCTGGTGCCTTTGCGGTTGAAGTCTGCTTCGAGGCCGTGGCCGACTGCTTCATGAAGGAGCACACCGCTATCGCCCGCGGCGAGGACGACGGGTAACGTGCCGGCCGGGGCCTCCGCGGCGCCCTGCTGCAGCACGGCCTGGCGGGCGGCGTCGCGAGCGAGTTCCTCGGGCGTCACGCGTTCGAAATACTCGATGCCCATGCGGCCACCCCCACCGCTGCGAGCGACCTGGCGGCTCTGGCCGTTCTGCGAAAGTGCGCTGACGTTGAAGCGAATCAGGGGCTGTATATCGCCGACGACCTTGCCATCGCTGCGCGCGACCATCACGTACTTGAGTTCGTCGCCGATGCTGGCATCGAGGCGGGCGATGCTGGGGTCGAAGGCGCGAGCTGCTCGGTCAGCGCGTTCAAGCAGTGCCACTTTACGAACCGCCGGAGCATCCGTCAGCGGCTCGGCGGTGGAATAAAAGGATCCTGTCGTGAGGTATGGGGTTGCATCGATGGGCCTTGGCCGTTCGTCACCGGTGCCGATGCGGGAGGCCGTTTCGGCGGCGCGGCGCATGGCTTCGAAGTCCAGTGACTCCGTGTACGCGTAACCGATGGCGTCGCCTTTCACCACGCGGATGCCAACCCCCTGGGCCACGTTGCGCGAGGCGGACTTCACGCGCTGGTCTTCCCATTGGATGGCGCTGTTCGTCCGGTGTTCGAAGAACAGCTCGGCGAAATCACCGCCGCGGCTGAGGGCGACGGAGAGCAACGAAGACATCGCGACAGAGTCGATGTTGTAGCGCGATGCGAAGAAAGCGAGCGATTCGGAGCCCGGGTTTGACATGGCGGCAACCTTCATGCGGGTATGCGAACCATCCTAGCGGATTGCGGCCGCCTGCCCGAACGTGCTGCCCGAACACGCTGGCTTTTTGGGCGAAAGACCGGGCAAACTGGTGGTTCGTTCGGAATTGGTTGTGTACGGTCGAACTATCGGGACTGCTCCTGCGCCCGGGGACTGTTCTTGGCTTCTCCCCCTTTCCGTGGTCGACCTGACCGGGTTCCTGGCAACGGCCTGACGGCCCCGGGACGGCCCTTCGCTTCGCTACGGCACCGTGACTTCCGCTTCCTGCTCGGCTCGACGATGGCGCTCCAGGTTGGATCGTGGGTGCAGACCATTGGCCAGGGCTGGCTGGTGAAGCACGACCTCGGCGGCTCCGCGACGGACCTCGCTGCGGTCGCGCTGCTGCGGGGCGCGTTCCTGGTGCTGCTCTCGCCGTTCGGCGGATACTTGTCGAGCCGCTACGAGCGCCGCCGCCAACTGATGATTTACACGAGCGGTAGCGCGGCCATTGCCGCTCTCCTGGCGCTTCTCGTTTGGTCCGGCCATATCGAGATCTGGATGGTGTTCATCTTCGCCGCGGCGGCCGGCATCGTTGAGGCCCTGGCCGGCCCGATACGCAGCCTGCTCGTGTTCGATACCGCGGGCAAGGACGAAATGACGAACGCGGTAGCGTTGAACGCGCTCGGCGGAAACGCAATGCGTGTCATCGGGCCGGCTATTGGCGGCGCGCTGATTGGACTGATCGGCACGCAGGGCACGTTCGAAGTGCAGGCCATCTGCCTGGCGTTTGCGGTTGTGCTGACTTCCCGGCTTCGGCCAAGCCCGCCGGACCGGGGCGACGCGAAGGAAGGTGTGTTCGCCAGTGTGGCCTCGGGCATCACGTACATCGTCCGCGACCGGCGCATGAGCCTGATCGTGACCATGGCAATCCTGCCGAGCGTCCTCGTCTACCCATATGTGACGTTCTTGCCGGTCTTCGCGACCGATGTGTTGCACAGCGACGAGACCGCCTACGGCTACCTCGCGGCGGCTGTGGGGCTGGGGTCGCTCCTTGGCGGTGGCATTGTCGCGGCAACATCGAACCGGAAGCGGCTAGGCCCGTGGATGATGTGGGCCTGCTTCTTCTATGCCGCGGCCGTGGCGGTCTTCACGCTGACGCGAAGCCTCTGGCTGGCAGTGGCTGTTTTGGCCGTGGCAGGCATCTTCCACAGCATCTACTCGGCGTTCAATGCCTCCCTCATGCAGATGAAGGCGGCCCCCGAATACCGCAGCCGCGTTGTCGCCCTCCAGACGATGACCTGGGGCTTTACGCCCTTCGCGGGTTTGCTCATGGGGCGAATGATTGACGTCTGGGGAGCGCCCCATGTGGTCGGCGGCTGGATGGTAGTCGCTGCCGCGCTCACGCTGTTCATCACACTCGGTTCGAAAGAGTTGCGGAGGATTTAGAGACTTTGGAAGCCATCCGTGCCGCCCTGGAAGCCGGACTGCGCCGCCTGGATGGCGAGGGCAGGCTGACGCCCGAGCCGGGTTCGGCGGAAGACCTCCTGGCGTTCACGTCCCTCTACGTGATCGACCTGGAGATGAGCGGCCCCAACGCGCTGGTCCACGAAGTTCTCGACCTTGCTGGGGTACGCGCGACGCTCGCGCCGAAGTTCCCCGAAGAACGCTCCTGGGGCGGGCGGGTGAAGCCCAAGCGCATCGGCAACGCCGTACCGGCCGCACTCAAGGTAGTCGGATACAGCTCAACGGCCTGGAAAACCGCGCATGACCTGGAACACGCCTGGCAACAGTTCAGCGAGCTTGGGGAGAACGCCATCATCACCGGTTGGGGCATCGGACAAGACATGGCCTTCCTGGTCGAAACGTACCGGCGCTTACAGCAGCCGTGGCCATTCGCCCCGGTCGCGCTGGATGTCCAGCCAATCGCCCGGATCCTGCTCAAGAGCGGCGGGCAGGTCGATCGGTTCAACCTCGGGCATGTCGCCGACCGGCTGGGGATTGGCCGCATGGGCGAGCACGGCGCGCTGGCCGACGCCTACGCGACCTACGATGTGCTCGTGAAACTGATGGATCTGCCAGAGCCGGAGTAGGCCGGCGCACTATTGACTCAGGCGATCCCGAGTTCGCGCTCGGCATCGCGGACCTTGGGCAATTCCCAGAGCCACGCCACCTTCAGCCAGAAGCCCGGCAACGCTTCGCTCCGGAAGACGCCGCCCATTGGCTCGACCATTTGGAAATGTCCGTCACGGTCGAGCCGGTAGAACTCGGCGACCTTACGGTGAGGGTCGAAAAGCCAGTATTCCGCGATCCCGGCAGCCTCGTACTCGAAATACTTATCGCCGCGGTCTGTCCCTCGGCTGCCCGGACTGATGACCTCGATGGCGACATCGACCGGGCCTTCCAGGTCGTTCCTTCGCAACCGCGCAAGGTTTGCGGTGGAAACGAAACTTACGTCCGGCGCACGGCCCGAATTCGGCAGGCGGATGAGGAACGGGTCGTGAAAGATGCGGCCCAAGCCGAACTCCTCCACAAATGCGCCAACGAGGCGGATCAAAAAAACGGTCAACGCCGCGTGGGCTTGATCCACTCCGGGCATGGCAACTACCTCCCCATCGACCCACTCGGCCCGCTCAATCGAGTCATCGGCGAGGAATTCCTCGTAGGTCATCTTCCGCCGAGGGACGGCGTGGCTTTCGGCTACCTGTGTCATGCGTTAGCTCCGCAATCATGATAACGCACTGAGTGACAGCAATGGAACGGCCCCAATCGTCTGCTCGAACGATCTTGACAACTCGTTAGCGTAAAGCTAACGATACGTTCAGATGTTCTCGGGGCGGGGTGAAATTCCCCACCGGCGGTGAAAGCCCGCGACTCCTTCCGGCAACGGAAGGACTGATCCGGTGAAATTCCGGGGCCGACGGTACAGTCCGGATGGGAGAGAACACACGCGGCGTGTCCGATTGCCCTGCGCAACCGGGACGCCGGCTCCGCGCTAGCCTGCGCGGGCTCTCCCTTCGTCCCCCGCGAACATCGAGTTCTGGCCAGAGGCAGCGCATGTTCACGGGCATCATCGAAGAAGTCGGTACAGTGGTTGAAGCAGGCGAAGGCACGCTCCGCATCCGTGCGCCGCACATCCTGACGGATAGTCAACTCGGCGACTCGATCGCGATCAACGGCGTCGATCTGACAGTAGCGGAGATGGACCGGGAGTTCTTCTTCGCCAACCTTATGCCGGAGACGTATCGCCGCTCGAACCTGGGCGAACTCAAATCCGGCGACCTCGTGAACCTCGAACGCAGTTGCCGCCCGACCGACCGCCTCAGCGGGCACATCGTCCGTGGCGTCGTCGAAGGGACCGGCATTCTGCACTCACTCACGCCCGAAGGCGAAGCGATCATCGCCCGCTTCACCACGCCTCCCGAGTTGTTGCGCTACATGGTGGTGAAGGGCCCGATTTGCATCGACGGCATCAGCCTCACCATTGTCGCGAAAGACCAAGAGAGCTTTTCCGTTTCGCTCGTGCAATACACGCAGGAACACACGAACCTCGTGAATCGCAAACCGGGCGACCGCATCAATCTCGAGACCGACATTATCGCGCGTTATATAGAGAACTTCGTTTCGAGCACCCAGGAGGCCCGCAAGTGACTGAACGCGATCCCGTCATGGCAACCGTCCCCGAAGCGATCGAAGAGTTCCGGCGCGGCCACTTCGTCATCATTACCGACGACGAAGACCGCGAGAACGAAGGCGATCTCTGCATCCCGGCCCAGTTCGCCACGGCCGAATCGATCAACTTCATGGCCAAGTACGGCCGCGGGTTGATTTGCTGCCCCATCACCGAGGACCGCTGTGACCACCTCAGGCTCCCGTTGATGGTGGATGCCGCCTCCAACAATTCAGGTTTTGGCACGCCATTCACGGTCTCCGTTGAGGCTCGCACGGGGGTCACAACGGGTATCAGCGCGGCCGACCGTGCGCGCACCGTCCAGGTCCTCATCGACCCCGAGACGCGGCCGGAAGACCTCGCTCGTCCGGGGCACATGTTCCCGCTACGCGCGCGGCGGGATGGCGTGCTCGTCCGGGCCGGACAAACCGAGGCCAGTGTGGACCTTGCAAAGATGGCCGGTCTCTATCCGGGCGCCGTCATCTGCGAAGTCATGAAGATGGACGGCGATATGGCACGGATGCCAGACCTGAAGCGGTTCGCGCGCCGCCACGGCCTCCGAATCGTCACCGTCAACGACATGATCAAATACCGCTTGAAGCACGAGCGCCTGGTGCGGCGGGTCGCCGAAACGAAACTTCCGACACCCTATGGCGACATGATGATTCTCGCGTACAAGGCGGAGAACTACCCCGACGAGCACATCGCCATCGTCAAGGGAGAGATAGAACCGGAAATTCCGACGCTCGTGCGCGTCCATGACCAGTGTGTGACCGGAGACGTCTTCGCTTCGATGCGTTGCGATTGCGGCGAACAAAAGGATCGTGCCATGAAAATGATCGCCGAACAGGGCGGCGTCTTTCTCTACATGCGCCAGGAAGGCCGGGGCATCGGCCTGCACAACAAACTGCGCGCCTACGAACTCCAGGACAAAGGCTACGACACGGTGGATGCCAACATCGCCCTGGGCTTCCCGGCGGACCAGCGAGAGTACGGCATCGGCATGCAGATTCTGCGTGACATCGGCGTGCGCAAGATGAAGCTGATCACGAACAACCCGGCAAAACGCGCCGGTCTCGAGGCCTATGGGCTCGAAGTAGTGGAGCGAATACCGATCTTGACCGAACCGAACCCCCACAACGTCCGATACCTGGATACCAAACGGCAGCGGATGGGACACCTGCTCGACGAAGTCGAACCTTCTGTCATCGCGGGGTTGGTCTAATGCCGGTGCTGGAGGGGTCCTTGGATGGCGCGGGGTTGAGGATCTGCATTGTTGTCGCGCGCTGGAACGAATTCGTGACCAGGAAGCTGCTTGAAGGCGCCGAGTCGTGCCTCGGGGAGCGCGGCGTTTCGAAGGAAGACGTCACGGTCGCCTGGGTGCCGGGAGCGTTCGAAATCCCGACGGCGGCGAACTGGGCGGCCCGCAGCGGCAGATTCGACGCGGTGATCTGCATCGGTGCAGTCATTCGCGGTGATACCGCGCACTTCGAGTACGTCGCCGGCGCAGCGACCGATGGCATCGTTGCGACCGCGCGGGAAACCGGCGTACCGGTGATCTTCGGCGTCCTCACGGTCGATTCGGTCGAGCAGGCGTTATCGCGGACAGGTGGCAAAGACGGACACAAAGGCAAAGAAGCAGCTCAGGGAGCCATCGAAATGGCCAACTTGCGGCGGCTGTTCCAGACCTAAAACGGGCAGAGCTTGGGCAGCCATTTGCTGCCGGGCGGGTTGGCGTAGCCGTAGTTGAACAACTGTTGGACGTATGCGGCAGGGTCTACCGCACCGGCCGGGGGTGTGCGGAGATAAAGGTTCACGGCAGCGCATCCCCCGACAATTCCCACGCGTTCCTGGTATCCCTTGCGGAACTCCTCGGCCAGATACACAAAGAGCTGTTCCTTGCTATCGCGGATGACCGCGTCGATGGCGGCGGTGGGGTCCTTTCCGAGGGCGGCATCGATGAGCACCAGCCGGAAAAGCGCGTAACCCACCAGCGACGGACGGCGGTCCGCGTCGGCCGGGCGCAGCTTCCAGTCTTGCAGGGTGGTGGCGTTAATGGCCTTGCGGTAGACCGGCTCCGAAGCGGCAACGTCATCGGTGAAAACTTCGTCCGCGTCTTCGAT